>JAIXTR010000058.1 GCA_027483845.1 Caulobacteraceae bacterium
CGCCACCGCCGCGGCTGGTCCGCCGCCGAGGACGCCGGCACGGTGGCCCGCCGGTTCTGGACCCTGGCCCTGGGCGTCGCCCTGCGCGAGGGCGCCACCGAGGCCACCGTCGCCGACGCCGTCGAGGAGATGGTCGCCCTCCTCCGCCACCAGCCCGTCCGCAAGACCGGAGACGCCTGATGCCCGCCGCCGCCCGTGTCGCCCCGAAAGACTACTTCACCCCCGACGAGTGGGCTCCCCTGGCGAAGAAATCGGCCTGGAAGGGTCCGGCCCTCGTCGCCCATGCCTGGATCGTCATCGCGCTGGCCGCCGGCATGGCCATGGCCTTTCCGCTCACCATCCCACTGGCGGTGATGATCATCGGCGCCCGCCAGCTGGGCCTGGCGATCCTGATGCACGACGCGGCCCACGGCGCGCTGCACGGCGACATGAAGGTCAACGATTTCCTGGGCGACCGGCTGACCCCCGGCGGCCTTTCGGCCTACCGCACCTACCACCTGGGCCACCATAAGTTCGCCCAGCAGACCGAGGACCCGGACCTGGCGCTGTCGGCCCCCTTCCCGATCACGCGCCTGTCGCTCCGCCGCAAGCTGGTCCGCGATCTGACCGGCCAGACCTACTACAAGCAGCGCTGGGCTGGCCTCGTGAAGCGCCTGCGGGAGCGCAAGCCCGGTCAGCCCCTGCTGCCGATCCTGCGGGACGCGGCAGTGTCGCGGAAGCGGTTCCTGATCGGCATGGTCGTCACGGTGGCGGCGACGGCCCCGTTCGGCTTCTGGTGGGCCTGGCCGGTGCTATGGCTGCTGCCCCAGGCGACCTGGCTGCCGATGATCACCCGGCTTCGCAACATCGCCGAGCATGCCTGCGTCGCGAAGGACGAGCCGGACCCCCTGCGCCACGCGCGCACGACCCGGGCCAATCTGCTGGAGCGGGCGCTCCTCGCGCCATACTTCGTGAACTACCACTGCGAGCATCACATGTTCATGCATGTGCCCTGCTACAACCTGCCTCGCACCCACCGTCTGCTGAAGGCCAAGGGCGTGCTGCCGGGCATGCTGACCGCGCCCAGCTATCTGGAGGTCCTGCGCCTCGCCACCAGCAAGCCAGCCCGCCAGGATCGCGGCGGCAACCCCAGCCCCGAAGAGCGCGGCGTCGTGAAGGCCGTCATTCAGTAAGCAGCCGCCGGGGGGCCGCCAGCCGCCAGCTGGTCGCAAGCCGGGACTCGACCAGATCCCAGTCCGGATCGGCCAGGTCCACGGCGATCCAGCCCGAAGGATAGAGATAGGCGGGCCGGCTGTAGGTGTCGGGATCGGCCTCCAGCAGGAAGTCCTGCTCGTCGCGCCCCGTGGTCTTCACGCAGACGACCGTCAGACCATCGCCGTGATGGTTGTGGCGGTAGTAGGCGAACATCTTGCCCGCGACGGCGAAGGCCGGAATGCCGTGGCTGATCTTCTCGGCGGTTTCGGGGAACGCCAGGCAGGCGGTCCGGAGGCGGGCCTCTACGGCGGCAGGGTCGGCGGCAAGCATGACCGCGATCCTGACCGCGAACCGTCGCGCTGGCTAGGCGGCCTTGCCGGCGGAGGCGGCGGTCAGGGCCGCGTGCAGTTGGTCGATCATGATCGGCTTTGGCACGATGCCGTCCATGCCCGCGGCCTCGTACTCCACCACCTGAGCCGGCATGGAGTTCGCGGTGAGCGCCACGATCCGGGTCGGCGCCAGGCCACGCTCGGCCTCGAGGCGGCGGATGTCGCGGGTGGCGGCGACGCCGTCGCGCACGGGCATCTGGATATCCATCAGCACCAGGTCCCAGTCGCCGCGGCCCCAGGCCTCGACCGCCGCGCGGCCGTCCGGCACGACGGTCGGGTCGACCCCCAAGGCGTTCAGCACGGTGCGCACGACGCGCTGGTTGGTCTCGTTGTCCTCGGCGACCAGCACCCGCAGATCGGCCACGTGACGCGCGCCCGTCGCCGCCTCCGGGGCCGGGGCGGCCCGCTCCAGGGGCAGCCAGATCGTGAAGACGCTGCCCAGGCCGACCTCGCTCTGCGCCTCCAGGCTGCCGCCCATCAGGCCGGCAACCCGACGGCAGATCGCCAGACCCATGCCGACGCCGCCGAAGCTGCGGGTCGCGGCGCCGTCGCCCTGGGTGAAGGTCTCGAACAGTCGCGGCAGCACGTCGGGCGGGATGCCGATGCCGGTGTCGGTCACCGACACCATCAGCCCGTCCTCCACCCGCGCGCGGACCTGAACCCCGCCGGCGGCCGTGAACTTCAGGGCGTTGGACACCAGATTGTAGAGCACCTGACGCAGGCGCTTGGCGTCGCCGACCCAGGCCCCGGCCGCGTCCGGCTCGATCTCGATATGCAGGTCCAGACCTTTGGATTCCGCGAGCGTGGTGGCGGTCTCGCACGCCTGGCGGATGACGCTTTCCAGCTCGAAGGGCGCGCTCTCGATGCTCACGGCGCCGGCGTCCATGTCGGCCAGGTCCAGGAGATCGTTCAGGACGGTGAGCAGCGCCGTGCCGGACTCCCGGATCACCTCGATCCGCTCGCGCTGGAGCTCGCCCAGGTCGTCCATCAGCAGGGACTGGGTCATGCCCAGCACGCCGTTCAGCGGCGTCCGCAGCTCATGGCCCATGTTGGCCAGAAACTGCGACTTGATGCGGTTGGCCCGCTCGGATTCCTCGCAGGCTTCGGAGACCTCGCGCATGGCGCCGCGCAGATCGCAGTCGTAGTCCTCCAGGCCGCCCAGCAGGCGGTTGAAGCTGCGGGTCAGGCGTCCGACCTCGTCGTCGCGCGCAATGGGCAACCGGGCGCTGAAGTCGCGGGAGGCGGCGACCGTCTCCATCGCCTCGTCCAGCGCGCGTAGCGGCGCCAGCGCGCGCCGGGCCATGCGCCGCGCCACCAGGCCTGCGCCCAGGGTGGCCAGCACCGACAGAAGAAGGGCGACGGCGATGTTCGACAGCCGCTCGCGCAGCACCTGCCGGTCGTCGACCAGCAGCACGACCTCGCCGACCCGCCGTCCGCCCACAAAGTGCGGCGCGCGCACCTCCAGGCCGCTCGATCGGAAATCGGTGCGGACGGACCTGGAGCCCTGGAATCCCAGGCGCTCGCCCCGTCCCATGGTGTCCCCGACCTGCAGGCGATGGCCCGCGAGATCGGTGTAGGCCGCCGCGATCGCCGTCTCGCTGGTGGCCAGCAGATGGGCGGCGTCGGTCGAGAGTTCGGTTGAGCCGCCGTTGAGGGTGCTGTGGGCCGCCGCGCCGATCGCCTGGGCCAGGTGGACGGACTTGTCGGCCAGGTCGTCGCGATCGTGCGTCCAGTTGCGGTACTGATAGACGGTGAACGCCGCCATGAGGGCCGTGATCGTCGACACCAGTGCGATGGCGACGACGCGAGCTTCCAGGCCACTGCCCAGGATCTTCGCGCGCCGCGCTTCTGCGCGATTTGACATGCCCATGCCGCCCGCCTCCCCGGACAGGTCCCTGCATGAACGTCCCAGACAAAGCTTAAGCTTCGGCAAATACTGGGAATCGCCTGTTGCTCAATCTGAGGAGCCCAGCAAGGAGTGGGAAATGATTCTCCCCACGCCGGAGGCCCGTCGCGCCTTCATTCTTGAACACACGCGTCTGCAGCCCCCACCGCATACGCCCGAGCTCCAGCTCCACCTGGCCGACGAGATCACGCCCATCTGGCGCCTCACCGAGGACGCCCTCGCCGAGATCGGCCTGCCGCCACCGTTCTGGGCCTTCGCCTGGGCCGGCGGACAGGCCCTCGCCCGATACGTGCTGGACAATCCCGCGACCGTCACCGGCAAGGCGGTCATCGACTTCGCGTCGGGGTCGGGGCTGGTGGCGATCGCCGCGGGCCGGGCCGGGGCCGCCCGTGTGCTGGCCGCCGATATCGACGTCTTCTGTGGCGAAGCCCTGGCCTTGAACGCAGGCGTCAACGACGTCGCGATCGACTTTACCGGCGAGAACCTGCTGGAGGCGCCGCCCCCCGCTTGGGCCGAGGTGATCCTGGCGGGCGACATCTGCTACGAGAAGCCCCTGGCCGAGCAGGTGATGGCCTGGCTCGCCCAGGCCCGCGCCGGGGGCGCCACGGTGCTGATCGGTGATCCGGGCCGCAGCTATTTCCCTCGCACCGGCCTCGTCCACCTCGCCGAATATCAGGTCGCCACGACCCGCGAACTCGAAGATCAGGAGGTGAAGAAGACCGCCGTCTGGACTCTTCCGTGATGCCGATCTAGGTTTGGAACAAAGAAGGAACAATTCAGATGCGCGAAGACGGAAAAGTCGACTATGTGGAACTGCCGGGCGGCGACCTAGGGGCGGTAAAAGCCTTCTACGGCGCGGCCTTCGGGTGGACGTTCACGGACTACGGCCCGGACTACGCCGGCTTCGACGAGGGCCTCGACGGCGGTTTCCACACGGGCGACGATGAGGGGGCGGTGAAGATCCCCTTGATCATCCTCTACGCCCACGATCTGGAGGCTATGGCGGCAAAGGTCGCCGCCGCCGGCGGCGCGATCACCCGCCCCATCTTCAGCTTCCCCGGGGGCCGCCGCTTCCACTTCGCCGATCCCGCCGGCAACGAGATGGCGGTCTGGAGCGAGGGATAAGGCGCTGCGGTGCCCGCATCCGGCCTAGAACTTCGTCGCCTCGGGAGCTTCGGTGACCGGGGCGCACACGCCGGAGAAACCGCCGAAGGTGGCCTGGCCATTACGACGGTCGATCACCAGCTTGGAGCGATCCAGCCGGTTCCACTTCAGGCGGCCGCGGATCGTCAGGCGGTCGATCGCGACGTCGGTCAGGTCATACCAACCATCCCGGTCGTCCTTGGCGAAGAGGGGCTCGGAGCTCTTGGGCGGCTTCACGCGCACCGCTCCGTTCTCGACCATGACGCCCAGCTGCGCGGGCTGCCGGCCTTCGCCGATCATCACCCCATAGCCGTAGGGCCGACCATAGCGGTACGAGGGCTCCATCACCGTCAGCACCGCGTCCGATCCGGTGCAGATCAGGTTCAGGCGCGCGCCCGCCTCCTGCGCCACCGCCGGCGTGCCTGCCGCCGCGAGCCAACCCACGACGCCGATGATCTTGAATGCCCGCAACGTCCCACTCCCAACCCGCTTTGTGGCGACCCTAGAGCCTTCCCTCGCCAAAGGGAATCATCTGCAGGGCCAAGACCGCTCTATCTCATTGATTTGAGCGCAATCTTGTCGCCGAACCGGCGTCTACCTCGGCGCGCGACGGCCGCCGCGTCAAAGACGGCTGGCCCTCAGGCGCGCGGCAGGGCGTGCAGGATCGCCTGGGTGATCGCGCCGTAGTTCCGATCGAAATGGTGCCCGCCGCGCAGCTCCACCCGGCGGATCAGGCCCGGCGAAAAGGCGGGGCACACCGAGCCGGCCTCGCGGCTTCCATAGATGCAGACCATCGGCGCGCCGCGCAGCGCCGCCACGGCGGGCGGCACGGGGTAGGCGTCGCGCGCGGCGAGGTTCAGCCAGCTTCCCGCGTGCACCGTCAGCTCGCCCTGGCGTTCGAGGCCCACCAACGCCGTCAGCCGGACCGCCCGGCGCAGGTCGGCCGGCAGCCGCGGCTCGATCACCGGCAAGGCGTCCGCGCCGAACGAATAGCCCACCAGCAGCACCCGGTGTTTGCCCCACGCCGCCATGTAGTGCCGCAGCGTCGCCGCCAGGTCGTCGGCCGCCCCCTGCGCCGTCCGCCCCGGCGCGAAATAGCGTAGCGAGCTGTAGCCGATCACCGGCACCCCGGCCCGGACCAGCCCCTCGCTCATACCCCGGTCGATCGCCGCCCAGCCGCCGTCGCCGGAATAGATCACCGCCAGGGTGTCGCCGCCGCTACGCGCCGCGCTCACCGCAGCCGGGGCGCGATCGTCCTGCTGCGACCGCCAGCCTGCGACGCCCGCCATCCCCAGCGCCAGGCAGAGACCAACCAGGGCGAGCAGCCGGCGCGGCCGGCTGTCAAAGAAACGGGCATGGGCCATCGCGTGACGCCTCTTGAGGACGATCCAAGCTGCGCCGTGTCGGCGGCGTTTTCATGGCCGTCCCGCCCCTCGCGCTCGCCATCGCATCTGCTAAACCTTGCGGGTCCTCAGCCGGAGTTCCCATGCGCCGCCGCAGCTTCCTCGCCGCCCTGCCCGCCGCCGCCCTGGCGGGCCCGGCCTTCGCCTCCTCGCGCGGCGAGAACCCCAACCGCAACCGCCCCGACGTCCGGGCCGGCGACCGGATCGACGGCGCCAACTTCGCCAGCCGCAGCGCCGCCTGGGGCCTGCACGGCGCGGCCGCCACCGCCCATCCCCTGGCCACCCTGGCCGCCATCGACATCCTGAAGGCCGGCGGCTCGGCGGTGGACGCCGCGATCGCCGCCAACGCGGTGCTGGGCTACGGCGAGCCCATCGCCTGCGGGATCGGCGGCGACTGTTTCGTGATGCTGTGGGACCCCAAGACCCGGAAGGTCGTTGGCCTCAACGGGTCGGGCCGCAGCCCCCGCGGCCTCAGCCTCGAGACCGTTCGCAAGCGCGCCACGCCCAAGGGCGCGATCCCGAGTCACGGGGCGATTTCCGTCAGCGTCCCGGGCGCCGTCGACGCCTGGTGGAGCCTGCACCAGCGCTACGGCAAGCTGCCGTGGAAGGACCTGTTCGCCCCGGCCATCGCCCACTGCGAGGATGGCGCGCCAGTCATCCAGAACACCGCCTTCTACGTCGAGGCCTCGAACCGCAACTTCTCGAAGAACCCCGCCATCGAGGAGCTGGACAACTTCCGCAGCGTCTGGACCCGAGACGGCAAGACCCCGCGCGAGGGCGAGATCTTCAAGAACCCGGGCCTCGGCCGCACCTATCGCCTCATCGCCGAGGGCGGCGGCCGCGCCTTCTACGAGGGCGAGATCGCCGAGACGATCGAACGCTACTTCAAGCGGATCGGCGGCTGGATGACCAAGGCGGATCTGACCGCCCACCGCTCGGAGTGGGTCGATCCGCGCAGCATCAACTATCGCGGCGTTGACGTCTGGGCCCTGCCGCCCAACAGCCAGGGGCTGGTGACGCTCCAGATGCTGAACATCCTCGACGAGTTCGACGTGAAGGCCATGGGCTTCCAGTCCGCCGCCGCCATCCACCACGGCGTCGAGGCCAAGCGCCTGGCCTTCGAGGATCGCGCCCGCTTTTACGCCGACCCGGCCTTCTACAAGCAGCCCGTCGACTGGCTGCTATCGAAGGACTACGCCCGCGAACGCGCCCGGCTGATCCGCCCCGACGCCATCGCCCCCATGGTCTATCCGGGCAAGGCGCCCAGCCACGGCGACACCACCTATTTCACCACCGCCGACAAGGACGGCATGATGGTTTCCATCATCCAGTCCAACTATCGCGGCATGGGCTCAGGCCTGATGCCCGACGGCCTGGGCTTCATGTTCCAGGACCGGGGCGAACTCTTCGCCCTGACGGACGGCCACCCCAACATCTACGCCCCCGGCAAGCGACCCTTCCAGACCATCATCCCGGGCTTCGCGACCCAGAAGGGCGAGCCGATGCTCAGCTTCGGCGTCATGGGCGGCGACATGCAGCCCCAGGGCCAGAGCCAGATCATCTCCAACATCGTCGACTTCGGCCTGGGCCTGCAGGAGGCCGGTGACAGCCCCCGCTGGCACCACGACGGCGGCATGGAGCCCACCGGCGAGGACCTGGGCCAGCCGGGCGTGCTCAACCTCGAGACCGGTGTGCCCGACGCGACCAAGGCGGCGCTCGCCAAGCTGGGCTGGGTCATGAAGCCTGCCCCCGGCGGCTACGGCGGCTACCAGGCCATCCAGCGCTGGCCCGGCCGCTACGCCGCCGCCACGGAGATGCGCAAGGACGGCGTGGCGCTTGCCTACTGAGCCTCGCTTCTTCGCCACCCCGGCCCAATGGTGCGCCTGGCTCCAGGCGCACCACGCATCGGCAACGGAGCTATCGGTCGGCTTCTGGAAGCGGGACAGCGGCAGGCCGTCGATCACCTGGCCGCAAAGCGTGGACGAGGCGCTGTGCTTCGGCTGGATCGATGGCGTGCGCCACCGCATCGACGATCAGGCCTACCGCATCCGCTTCACGCCACGCAAAGCCGGCGGCGTCTGGAGCCAGGTCAACGTCAAGCGTTTCGCCGAACTGAGCGCCGAGGGCCGGATCGCCCCCGCCGGCCAGGCCGCCTACGACGTCGGCAAGCATCGGACCGGAGTCTATTCCTATGAGCGCGACGCCGCGGCGTTCACGCCCGGTGAGACGGCGCGCTTCGCGGCCAATGCCGTGGCCTGGACAACCTTCCAGGGCTTCCCGGCCGGCTACCGGAACGTGGCGATCCACCGCGTCATCTCGGCCAAGGGCGCCGACACCCGCGCAAAACGCCTCGACATCCTGATCGACGCGTCGGCGCGAGGACTTCGACTGAAGTCCCCCACACAGGTGGATGAGCCATGACCCCCGACGACGTGCGCGCCATCGTGATGTCCTTCCCCGGCGCCGAGGATGGGACGAGCTATGGCTACCCGTCGTTCAAGGTGAACGGCAAGATGTTCACGCGCCTGCGGGCCGAAGACGACAGCCTAGTTCTGATCGATGTTGGCTTCGACGAGCGCGAAATGCTGATGGGGGCCGAGCCGGCCACCTTCCATTTCACCCCGCACTACAAGGACTATCCGTGCGTCCTCGCCCGGATCGCCACACTGGACCCCGCGTCCCTCCACAGCTTCCTGGAACGCCGCTTCCGCAAGATCGCGAAAAAGAGCGCGGTGAAGGCCTGGGACGCGGCGCGCGCCTAGCGCTGTCCCGGCGGGAACGTCTCCGGGAACTCCAGCTTGCTGACGTCGTAGCCCAGCGACCGGGTGCGCGCGGTGATCTCGTCCACCAGCGCCGGCGAGGGGCGCGGATCGCGGGTGTAGAGGTTCACCAGCTTCAGGTCCGGCGTCGACATGATGAACCAGCCGTCCCCGTGATCCAGCAGCCAATAGGTGCGGCCGACCGGCACGAAGCCGAACAGGCGGTAGTTCACATGCACCTTGTTGTTCATGCCCGGGTTCAGGATCTTCAGCGGCCCGGCGACC
>JAIXTR010000127.1 GCA_027483845.1 Caulobacteraceae bacterium
TGAGACTAGGCGGCGAGCGCCATCGCCCGGCGCTGGCGGCGCAGCATGGCGCCCGCGCCGCCGAAGCCCAGGATCAGCAGGGCCCAGGTCGAGGGTTCCGGCACCGCGCCCGTCGCGAAGACGAAGGACTGGGTCAGGGCCAGCGGCGTGCGGCCGTTGCGGCCGCCGTACTGCTGGACCGGGGTGATCAGCTGGATACCGTAGTCGCGGGTCGAGACGCCGGTGAAGTAGTCCGTCAGGTGCGCGCCCGACAGGTTGTCGACCAGCAGGTCGAAGGCGCCGTCGTTGCTGCTGACGTTGCGGTTCGAGGCGACCTGCCAGATCGCGCCCTGCACCGCCGACAGACGCGTGTTCCGCAGCGAGACCGCGCTGTTGTAGGCGGTGACCGCGGTGTTGTGGGCGGACTTGGCGCTGTTGTAGGCGGCCTTGGCGTTGTTGAACGCCGTCGAACCGGCTTGGCCCTGCGGGTACTGGCTGCGCTTGGGCTCGGCCATGGTGAAGGCCGCCGGGGCCACCGGCGCGGCGTCGAAGATCTCCTGACCGTAGTTGGCCAGCAGGCCGATCTTCAGCACGTCGCCGTTATCCAGGGCGTGGCCATTGAAGTCGGTGCTCAGCGTATTGGTGTCCGTGTAGGTCAGGTTCGGCGCGTAATCCTGCACCGTGATCGAGTGATAGACGTCCACGCACCAGGCGAGCAGGTTCGTGGGCTTGCCGTCATAGGTGGCCTTGAACTGCATCGGGGCGGCCAGGACGTTGCCAATCCCCGCGATGTTCACCGTGCGGGCGTTCTGCATCGTGCCCACGTCCAGGATCACCGTGGAGGCCTGGGCGGCCGTGGCGCCGAACGCGAGGGTCGCGCCGAGGGTCAGAGTGGCCAGCGCCTTTGAAAACGTCCGCATCGTACAGTCCCGTCGAGGCCCTGATCCCGGCGGCTCGTTGTGAGCGCCTTCACTGGAGGATCGCGGTCGTGCGCTTTCGGGACACGAACCGGGCTCTGCGTCGCGAAGCAGCAAAGCCCGGGCCAGACGGGTCAGACGATCTTGGAGCCTTCCTTGCCCCAGTAGGCGTCGCGGATCAGGCGCTTGTAGAGCTTGCCCGTCGGGTGCCGGGGCAGTTCCGCCATGAAGTCCAGCTTCCGCGGGGCCTTCACGTGGCTGAGGTTGGCGCGGGCGTAGGCCATCAGTTCGTCGCGCAGGGCGTCGCCCGCCTCGGCCCAGTCCGCCGGCTGGATCACCGCCACGACCTGTTCGCCCATCTCCTCGTGCGGCCCGCCCACCACCGCGGCGTCGGCGACCTTGGGGTGGCCGATCAGCAGGTTCTCGATCTCCTGCGGATAGATGTTCACCCCGCCCGAGATGATCATGAAGCTCTTGCGGTCGGTGAGGTAGAGATACCCCTCCTCGTCCATCCAGCCCACGTCGCCCAGGGTGGTCCAGCCGTGCTTGTTGGTGCCCTCGGCGATCTTCTCGGGCGCGTTGTGGTAGCTGAGCGGCGGGCCGTTGGCGAAGTGGACCGTGCCCTCGGCGCGGGGCGGCAGCGCCTCGCCGTCCTCGTCGCAGATCCGCAGTTCGCCCAGCACCGCCTTGCCGACCGATCCCTTGTGGGTCAGCCACTCGTCGGACTTGATGAAGCAGAAGCCGTTGCCCTCGGTGCCGGCGTAGTACTCGTAGATCACCGGCCCCCACCAGGCGATCATCTGTTCCTTGACCGGCACGGGGCAGGGGGCCGCGGCGTGGACCGCCGAGACCATCGACGAGACGTCGTACTTGGCGCGCACGTCTTCCGGCAGCTTCAGCATGCGGACGAAGTGGGTGGGCACGAACTGGCCGACGTTGACCTTGTACTTCTCGATCAGCGCCAGCGCCGTCTCGGGATCGAACTTCTCCATCACGATCACCGTGCCGCCCAGCTTGTGGACGCTCATGCACCAGCGCAGCGGCGCGGCGTGATAAAGCGGCGCCGGCGAGATGTAGACGCAGCCCGGCGGGAAGCCGAACAGCGACTGGGTCATCATCACCAGGGCGTTGGGCTCATCGATCGGCGCGCCGGTCAGGGCGGGCTTGATGCCCTTGGGCCGGCCGGTGGTGCCGGAGGAATAGAGCATGTCCGAGCCCGCCGTCTCGTCGGCGATCGGCGTGGTCGGGAAGGGCGCGCGGGCGTCCTCGAAGCTCAGGTAGGGCGCGCGCGCCTCGGCCGTCATGTACAGCTTCACGCCCGGCAGCACCGCCGGCAGTTCGTCGATCACCGACCCCAGGCCCGGCGAGGTGATCAGCACCTGCGCGCCGCAGTCGCCGACGATGTACTCGACCTCGCCCGCCGTCAGCTTCGACGAGATGCAGGTATAGTAGAGCCCGCTGCGCTGGGCGGCCCAGGCGATCTCGAAGTAGCGCGGGTTGTTGTCCATGAAGATGGCGATCACGTCGCCGGCCTTCAGGCCCAGCGACCGGAACAGGTGCGCGCCCTGGTTCGACCGTTCGTCCAGCTGCTTGTAGGTCACGGTCTCGCCCGTGCCCGCCATGATGTAGGCGGCGCGGTCAGGATGGGTCTTGGCGTGTGTCGCCGGATGCATGTGGTCACTCCCGCGGACGGTCTACAGCCGCCCTTTTTCAGCGTGGAGTAGCGGAGGTTGACCTACCGTCCGTCAAGCCGTCTGGACCGCCCGCGCACGCCCTTGCGTCGGATCGCCCAAAGCCCCCTTGACCTCCTCTCCGTCACCCGCTCCGAAGTGCCTCACGAACAAGGACGAGGACCCCGAGACATGCCCACTTTCGAGACCCTGCTGTACGCCGTCGAGGACGGTGTCGCGACGATCACCCTGAACCGGCCCGACAAGCTGAACGCCTTCAACACGACCATGATGAAGGAGCTGATCGCCGCCTTCGACGAGACCGACGGCGACGACAATGTGCGCGCGGTGATCGTCACCGGCGCGGGCCGGGCGTTCTGCGCGGGGGCCGACCTGTCGGCCGGCGCGGCCACCTTCGACTACGACCAGCGCGGCGGCGAGGACAAGGCGGCGCGGCAGGAAGAGGGCGTCCATCGCGACGGCGGCGGCCTGGTCACGCTGCGCATCTACGACTCGCTGAAGCCGGTGATCTCCGCCTGCAACGGCGCGGCGGTCGGCATTGGCGTGACCATGCAGCTGGCGATGGACATCCGCCTGGCCTCGGACACCGCGCGCTACGGCTTCGTCTTCGCCCGCCGTGGGATCAACCCGGAGGCCTGCTCGTCGTGGTTCCTGCCGCGGCTGGTCGGGCTGCAGCAGGCGCTGGAGTGGTGCTACACCGGTCGTATCTTCCCGGCGCAGGAAGCGCTGGACGGCGGCCTGATCCGCTCGATCCACGCCCCCGACGATCTGCTGCCCGCGGCTCGCGCCATTGCCCGCGAGATCGCCGACAACACCGCCCCGGTCTCGGTCGCCATCACCCGGCAGCTGATGTACCGGATGGCCGGCGCGGCGCATCCCATGGACGCCCACAAGGCCGACAGCCGCGGCATCCAGGCGCGGGGCCGGGCCGCCGACGCCCGCGAAGGCGTCACCTCGTTCCTGGAAAAGCGGCCGCCGAACTATCCGGACAAGGTCTCCAAGGACCTGCCGGATATCTGGCCGCACTGGACTGCGCCCACCTTCAGCTGAGCCGCCGCGTCTCGGCGCGCCGCAGATAACGGCATGGACGGCGCCCCTTGCGGGCGCCGTTTCGTTATCAACCTGCCCATTTCAGGTTGCGGGTTTTACGGATTGAGTAGGTAGAGGGCGACGCCAACTCAGCGCCACGGTCACATGTTGTTTGCCATCCGCGCGACTTCTGTTCTCGTAACAGGGGGCGCCCCGTTGTTCTATTTCTCTGTTGTACGCGTCCGTCGATGTCGATAATGACGGCCCAGCATTCCTGTGAATCACTGAGCGCCCGTTTTGGCGCGGAACCTTCGGAACCAAGAGAAATGGACGATAAGTCGGAAGTCATCGAGATGACTGCGGACATTGTTTCCGCCTACGTCGGCAATAACACTGTCGCGGCGGCGGACCTGCCGAACCTGATCCAGAGCGTTCACCGGGCGCTGGCGGGCGTGACCTCGGGCGTCGAGACCGTCGAGGCCGCGCCGAAGGAGCCGGCGGTGCCGATCCGTCGCTCGATCACCCCGGATCACCTCGTCTGCCTTGAGGACGGTCGCAAGTTCAAGTCGCTGAAGCGTCACCTGCGCACCAAGTACAACATGAGCCCCGAGGAATATCGCGCCAAGTGGGGCCTGCCGAAGGACTATCCGATGGTCGCCCCGAACTACGCCAAGGCGCGTTCGGACCTGGCCAAGCAGATGGGCCTGGGCCAGGGCGGCCGTCAGGCGCCCCGCAAGAAGCGCTAAGCGCCTCTTCGGCATCCAGTGATCTTTGAACGCCCGCCGGAAACGGCGGGCGTTCTGCATTTCTGGGTGGCGCCGATCACAATCGCAGGGTGATAGGCGATTGCCGCTTGCCGCCGATTCGCGGCTCAGGCGATATGTGATTCATCATGAATCCAAGCCGTTGTTAGAGTAACCGAAGATGGCGACGCAGATGGCCCAACCGGCCGCGGCCATCCGGGCCCACGAGGAGCTCTTCGCCTATTGGAGCTCGCTGCGCGTCGACGCGCCCGTGCCGCCTCGCCGCCGGCTCGATCCTAAGGACATGAAGCGCCTGCTGCCCACCGTCAGCCTCATCGAGGTGGCGCCGGGGGCCAACGACTATCGCGTCCGGCTGGCGGGCACCGGCCTCTACAGCGTCTATGGGCGCGAGATCACCGGCCGGAGTCTTTCGGAGATCTACAACACCGCCGCGGCCGACTACTGGCGCGAGGAACTGGGCCGGGTGGTCCGGGACCGCCGGCCGGGGGTGGGCGTGCACAACCTCGCCTGGCGGGGCGCGTCCCACCTGTCGCTCATCTGGATCCGCCTGCCTCTGGTCACCCAGGGGTCCGACGTGGACATGATCCTCGGCTATGATGCGGTCGTGGGTCTGGGCGCCGTGCAAAGCGGCATTCGCCCCGCCGCCTGATCCCGGAGGGAGCCGCGATGTCTCTGGTCCTGCATTCCCATCCGCTCTCGTCCTACTGTCACAAGGTCCTGATCGCCCTCTACGAGCTGGGCGCCCCGTTCGAGGCGCGGATGGTGGATCTCAGCGAACCAGCCGGCCGGGCGGCGTTCCAGGCGATCTCGCCCTGGGGCAAGATGCCAGCCTTGCGCGACGAGGCCCGGGACCAGACGGTGGTCGAGACCTCGATCATCATTGAGTACTTGGACCGCCACTATCCGGGCCCGCAGCCGCTGCTGCCGACAGACGCCGATCAGGCGCTCGAGGTGCGGCTCTGGGACCGGGCGTTCGATCTATATGTCCACACGCCGATGCAGGCGGCGGTTTCGGATGTCCTCGCCGGCGCCGCCGAGCCCCGGCCTGTTCATGCCGAGGCGCTCGACGCCGCTTATGCCCAGGTTGAGCGGCACATGACCGGCCGCACCTGGGCCGCCGGTCCGGATTTCAGCCTGGCCGACTGTGCGGCCGCCCCGGCGCTGTTCTATGCCAACTGCGTCTCATCGTTCGGCGGCCGCTTCCCGGCGGTGTCGGCCTATTTCGAGCGCCTGGTCGCCCGCCCGTCGGTGGCTCGCACCCTGGCGGAGGCCCAGCCCTGGCTGGAGTACTTTCCGCTTCGGGCGCGGCTGGAAACGCGGTTTCTGCCAACCGCCTGAGATCAGGGCGCGAGGGGTTTCGGGGTCGGCTGATTTCCAAGCCGCGCGGCGCCCAGGATATTGACGATCCCGTAGTTCCCCTCGTGACAGGCGTACTCGAAGATCGGGCCGGAACTGGGGTGAAACACCATCTCGCCGCGCCAGGGCTGCCGGTAGATCGCAGGGTCGACGACCCGGAATTCGTACGAGATCTCGCCCGCGGCCACCCGGGTGAACCGCTCTTCCACCTCGGCGTCCCCCGACAGCCAGAACCCCCACGACCGCTCCTGGTAGCCCGCCCGGAGCCCCTTCGTGACGACCACCAGCGTCTCGCCCTCCCAGCGGCCCCGACAGTCCCCCATCCACGACCGCGGCGCCTCGGCCCCGGCCGGTCCCCCGGTCATCCGCACGATCCGGGCGTCGTGGAACTTCTCGCTCAGCAGCACCACGGCGTCGGGGGTCTGCAGGATCTGCAGCACATTGGTGTCGGGCGCGTTGATGATCGGCGCCCCGGTGGCCTCCGCCGTCAGGCAGCGCTCGGACATCGGCCGCTCCTCGGGGTGGTCGAACCGGTTGCGGCGATAGGGCCCCAGGCCCAAGGTCTTGCGGGCCGCATCGGTGTAGGGCAGCTGGCCGTCGGCGGGATCGACGATCCATGAGCCGCGGATCTCGCCCCGGATCCGCGCCAGGCCGCTGCCGGCCTCGGGGAATTCGGAGTCGTTCTGGCCGATGGGATCGGGACCGGAATTCACCCCGCCGCTCTTCGCTAGCTTGGCCTCCCAGGCCTGGGCGTCGGCGGGGGAGACGACCAGGCTCTTCAGGTCGTCCGGTCGCTCAAGCTCGGTGTAGGACGCGTTCGTCCAGAGCCCTTCCAGGTCGGGCGTCCCGAAGCCCGTCCGCGGCGCCCGATAGGGCCTGGGCTTCGCCTCGGCGGCGCTCGCCAGGCCGCAGGCCGCCAGGGCCGTCAACAGTCCTCGCCGATCGAACATGAATCGCCCCTCGAGCCCGGGGCCACTGTTCAGGGAACGCGGGTCGATAGCAACGCGGTTCGCCCGCGCGGCGACCGGTCAGGCGGCGACGGCCAGCTCCGCGTCTCGACGGATGCGACCGACCATCGAGGCCAAGCCGTTGGAGCGCTGCGTAGAGAGTGCGCCGGACAGGCCCAGCTGTTCGAAGGCCGCCTTGGCGTCGAAGGCCAGGATCTCGGCCGGCGGGCGCCCCGAATAGAGCCGGAGCACGATCGCGATCAGGCCGCGCACGATGTGGGCGTCGGAATCGCCGCGGAAGGTGAGGGTCCCGTCGGCCGCCGGCGTCGTGATCAGCCAGACCTGGCTGGCGCAGCCGCGGACCTTGTTGGCGTCGGTGCGTTCCGCATCGCTCAACGGAGCCAGGTCCTTGCCCAGCTCGATGACATAGCGATAGCGCTCTTCCCAGTCGCCCAGGAGCTCGAACTCGTCGGTCAGTTCGGTCAGCGCGTCGTCGATGGCCATGTCGGCGACTTAAGGTGTGGCCTCGTCCGCCGCAACCGCGCTCAGCCCGCCGGCAGTCGCACCTCGGCGGTGACGCCGTCGCCGGGCGTCGATGTCAGCGTCAGCCGACCGCCCATGGCCGCGCAGGTCATGTCGGCGATCGGCAGCCCCAGGCCCGCGCCCTCGGCCTTGCGGGTCAGCGCGTTCTCGCCCTGCTCGAAGGGCGCCATCAGCCGCTGCAGCTGGGCGGGGTCGATGCCCTCGCCCCGATCGCGGATACGGATCTCGACCTCGCCGTCGTCCATGGACACCGACACCTGCACCGCGCCGCCCTCCGGCGAGAACACCACCGCGTTGTGCAACAGGTGCGTCAGGACGGACCGCAGGCCCCGGCCATCCGCCGTCACCGTCGGAAGCTTGCCGCGACCCACGATCTCGATCCGCACGTTCCGCGCCGCGAGATCCGGCGCCAGGGCGGTCAGGGCGTCGTCCAGGGCGGGATCCAGCGGCTCCGCCTCGGCGTCGAATTCGAAGGCCCGGCTCTCCAGCCGCGCGATCTCCAGCACCTGATTCACAAGTTTCAGCAGCTTTTGGCCACTGCCGTGGATGATCTCGGCATATTCCTTGTACTGAGGAGCCCCGAGGGGCCCGTAGAGTTCCGCTGTGAGAATTTCGGAGAA
>JAIXTR010000029.1 GCA_027483845.1 Caulobacteraceae bacterium
GACGCTCGGCCCCGCTGGGGCGCTATTCCGACCATGGATGACGCGACGCTTCTCGACCCCGGAATGATGCCTGCCGGCGAGGACGCCTGGCGAGCCCTGGTCGCCAAGACCCTGGGCGACAAGCCCTTCGAGAGCCTGACGAAAACCACCGTCGAGGGCCTGGAGATCGCGCCGCTCTACGCGGCCGCCGAGCGCCCGGCGCTCTTCCCGCCCCGCCCTTTCGACGGCGAGCGCCCCTGGGACGCCCGCGTCCTTTCCGCCCACCCCGACCCCGCTCGGGTCAACGCCGAACTCCTGGCCGACCTGGAAGGCGGCGCCGCCTCGGTGATCGTGAAGGGCCATGCGAGCGCCGACGCCCTCGCCCGCGCACTGAAGGACGTCATCGTCGAGCTGGCGCCCGTGGGCCTGGACGCCGGCTTCCTGGGCCCCAAGGCCGCCGACGCCCTGCACGCGGTGGCCAAGGCCTCGCCCACCGCCCTTCTCGCCTTCAACATGGACCCGCTGAGCGCCTTCGCCGAAGCCGGGACCAGCCCGGGGCCGATCGAGGCTCACCTGATCAGCGCCGCCACGGTCGGCGCCCGGCTGGCCCAGACCTATCCGCAGGCGCAGCTGTTCCTGGCGTCTGGCCGGGTCGCACACGAGGCGGGCGCCGGCGAGGCGCTGGAAGTGGCCGTGGCCGCTACCGCCGCCATCGCCTACGCCAAGGCCCTGGTGCGCGCCGGCCTGCCAGTGGCTGAGGCCTTCGCGCGCATCACCCTTGGGCTGAGCGCGGACGCGGACTATTTCCTGACGCTGGCCAAGCTACGCGCGGCGCGGGTGGTCTTCGCCCGTCTCGCGACCGCCTCCGGCGCAGCGCCCCTGGCGTGGGTCGAGGCGCGGACGTCGAACCGCATGATGACGGCCCGGGACCCCTGGACCAACATGATCCGTCTGACCGCCGCCGGGTTCGGCGCGGCGGCCGGCGGGGCGGACGCGGTCGTGCTGGGGGCGTTCACCGACGCCCTGGGCCTGCCCACCGCCTTCGGCCGGCGCCAGAGCCGCAACACCCAGCTGGTGCTGATGGAAGAAGCCGCCGTCGGACGCGTCGCCGACCCAGCCGCCGGGTCCGGCTATCTCGAAACCCTCACCGATCAGATCGCCCGAGCCGCCTGGGACCGGCTGCAGGCGACCGAGGCGGCCGGCGGGATCATCAAGGCGCTGGAAGACGGACTGATCGCCCGCGACGTGGACGCCGCCGTCGCCGCGCGGGGCGATCCGAAGATCCTGGGCGTCACCGCCTTCCCGCCCACGACCGACGCGCCCGTGGAGATCGAACCGGCCACGCCGGCCACGCTCGATCCCAATGCGGGTCGCCTGCCCGGTCCCGACAGCCACTGCCCGCCGCTGAAGGCCGTGCGGCTCTCCGAAAAGCATGAGGTGGCGGCGTGAGCGCGTTCCCCGACTTCTCCACCCTGTCCCTCGACGGCGACGTCGGCTCGTTCACGCGAACTGAAGGCCAGGCCTGGTCGACGCCCGAAGGGATCGACGTACGACCCGCCTATGAGGCCGCCGACATCGCCGGCCTGACCGCCCTTGGCGGCTTCCCTGGCCTGGCGCCGTTCGTGCGCGGCCCCTATCCGACCATGTACGCCACCAACCCTTGGACGGTGCGCCAGTACGCCGGCTTCTCGACCGCCGAGGACTCCAACGCCTTCTACCGCCGCAACCTGGCCGCCGGTCAGAAGGGGCTGTCGGTCGCCTTCGATCTGGCCACCCACCGCGGCTACGACAGCGACCACCCGCGCGTTCCCGGCGACGTCGGCATGGCCGGCGTGGCGATCGACAGCATCTACGACATGCGCACCCTGTTCGACGGGATCCCACTCGACCAGATGAGCGTCTCGATGACGATGAACGGCGCCGTGCTGCCGATCCTGGCGCTCTACATCGTGGCGGCGGAAGAACAGGGCGTGCCGCACGACAAGCTGTCGGGCACGATCCAGAACGATATCCTGAAGGAGTTCCTGACCCGGAACACCTACATCTATCCGCCCGGCCCCTCGATGCGGATCATCGCCGACATCTTTGCCTACACGAGCAAGGAGATGCCGCGGTTCAACTCGATTTCGATCAGCGGCTACCACATGCAGGAAGCCGGGGCGACGCTGGACCTGGAGCTGGCCTACACCCTGGCCGACGGGATCGAATATGTCCGCGCCGGCGTCGCTGCCGGTATGACCGTCGACCAGTTCGCGCCACGCCTGTCGTTCTTCTGGTGCGCCGGCATGAACATGTTCATGGAGGTCGCCAAGCAGCGCGCCAGCCGCCTGCTGTGGGCCAAGCTGATGAAGGCCGAATTCGACCCGAAGGATCAGCGCTCGCTGGCGCTGCGGGCCCACACTCAGACCAGCGGCTGGTCGCTAGCGGCGCAGGACGTCTTCAACAACGTGCCCCGCACGGCGATCGAGGCCATGGGCGCGACCGGTGGCCAGACCCAGAGCCTGCACACCAACTCCCTCGACGAGGCCCTGGCTCTGCCGACGGACTTCTCGGCCCGGATCGCCCGCAACACCCAGCTCTTCCTGCAGATGGAGAGCGGCCAGAACCGCGTGGTCGATCCTTGGGGCGGCTCCTACTACGTGGAGCGGCTGACCGCCGACTTGGCCAAGCGGGCGCTGACCCACATCGCCGAGGTCGAGGCCCTGGGCGGCATGGCCAAGGCCATCGAGGAAGGCTTGCCGAAGCGCCGGATCGAGGAGGCCTCGGCCCGGATCCAGGCGCGTATCGACAGCGGCAAGCAGAGCGTCGTCGGCGTGAACCGCTACCGTCCCGACGTGCCCGACGACATCCCGGTGCTGAAAGTCGACAACACCGCCGTGCGCAACGCCCAGCTCGAGAAGCTCCGCCGCCTGAAGGCCGAACGTGACCCCGAAGCCGTCGCCGCCGCTCTCGACGCGCTGACCGCCGGCGCCTCGGGCAAGGCCAACCTGCTGGAGCTCGCCGTCGAAGCCGCCCGCGCCAAGGCGACGGTGGGCGAGATCAGCTTCGCGCTTGAGAAGGTGTTCAACCGCCACAAGGCCCACGCCGACGCGGTGAAGGGCGTCTACCTGCGCGAAGCCGGCGCCACCGCCGCGTCGGACCGCGCCCGCGCCATGACCGAGGCCTTCCGCCAGGCCGACGGCAAGAAGCCGCGGATCATGGTCGCCAAGATGGGCCAGGATGGCCACGACCGCGGCCAGAAGGTCATCGCCTCGGGCTTCGCCGATCTGGGCTTCGAGGTGGAAATCGGCGACCTGTTCCAGACTCCGGCCGAAGCCGCCGCGGAAGCGGTCGAAGCCGGCGTCCACGCGGTGGGCGCCAGCTCTCTGGCGGCCGGTCACCTCACCCTGGTGCCCGAGCTGAAGTCGGAGCTGGCCAAGCTCGGCCGCCCGGACATCCTGGTGTTTGTCGGTGGCGTCATCCCGCCCGAGGACTTCAAGGCGCTCGAGGATATGGGCGTCGCGGCGATCTTCGCGCCCGGCACCGTGATCCCGGAAGCGGCGATCACCGTCTTGGATCGCCTGAACGAACAGCTCGGCTACGCCCAGGAAACGGCGGCATAAAGGCCTTCTCCCCTTGCGGGAGAAGGTGGCCTGCGCAGCAGGCCGGATGAGGGGTGGCAACGACCTCTCGGCCTGAGACGAAGAGGGGCCGCGTCGGATAGCTCCGTGCGCCCCCTCATCCGTCAGCCGATGGCTGACACCTTCTCCCCCAGGGGGAGACGGGCTGATCCAGATTACTTCCCGCCCGTCAGCTGCGCCGGGGCGTTGCTGGCCTCGGCTGCGCGGCCGCGACGGCCGGGCAGCAGGGCCTGGGCCGCCGCCAGCTCCGTCTTGTCGATGGCGCCGTCCTTGTTGGCGTCGATGCGGTCGAAGTAGCCGGCGATCATCGTGCCCATCTGGCCCTTTAGTTCAGCCTTCTGCAGCTTGCCGTCGATGCTGTCGTCCAGCATCCCCATGAGCCGGGTCGGCGCGAAGCGCGCGTCGCTGTCGACTTGCTTGGCGGCCGTTTCGTCCAGCCACCGGAAGGACAGCTGGGTGAACAGCATCTCCTCGTGGCTCTGCTCGCCCCAGGTGACCTTGATGGTCGGGTCGGGGTTGGCCGGGTTCCGCTTGGAATTGTCGTAGGTGTAGTTCGCGATGATCCGCGAGCCCGCCGGAATCTTGATCGGCTTGGCGAAGGTGTAGGCCCGCTGCCAGTTGAAGTCGTAGCGTGGCATGCTGAGCAGCAGGGTCTTCTTGCCGTCCGGCGTCTGCAGCCAAAGGTCGTTGGCGTAGGCGCGGTAGTGGGCATGCGGGAAGGCCGAGTAGAGCAGCGCATCGTTGGGGAACTCGACGTACGCCACTTCCTTGGCCCGGGCGGTGTTCGGCGCAATGGTGATGGTGGGGTCGATGACCACCACGCTGCGCATCATCAGCTCGGGCGGCTTGTCGTAGAAGTAGACGCCGATCTGCGAGTTATCGACGGCCTCCTTGCCATAGGGCGTGTAGTGCATCTGGAAGCCGATGGCGCCGCCCTTGGGCAGGTAGCTGCCGGCGTTGCTGGCGTAGATGTTGGACTCGGCGCCCACCGCATATCCGCCGACCGACCCCTTCCAGCGGGTCTCCGACGACTGGCCGTTAGCCGGCATCTCGGCCATCCAGCCGGTCAGGATGTGGTGCACCGACTGGCGGTCGCCCGGCTTCACGGTGGTGGCGCGGATCCAGCGGCCTTCGGTTGCCGGGTTGGCGATGGCCGGGCGCTGGTAGTCCACGACGCCCGAGGCGGGCACCTTGTAGGGCGGAATGGTCAGGATCAGATCCGGCTTGCCCAGCGGCCACTCGGCCGCCACGTGCTTGACCGCGCCCAGAGGATCCTTGCCTTCCCCGCGCGGCGCGCCCGCCTCGATCCAGTGGACCAGCGTCTTGATCTCCGCCGGCGACAGGTTCTTGTCATCCGAGAACTTCCCGACGTGCGGGTCGGCGTTGTACGGCGGCATCCGGTCGGTGCGGATCACCTCGCGGATCATCGGCGAGAAGCCCTTGACCATCTCGTAGTTGCTCATGGCGAAGGGGCCGATGCCGCCTTCCTGGTGGCAGGCGACGCACTTGGCCTCCAGGATCGGGGCCACGTCTTTCACATAGGTCAGCTTCGCGCCCGAGCCGCGCGCCGGGAAGGCGATGGCGGCGCCGTCCAGCGCCACCGTCGACGCGGGCGCCGCCCTGCCCGCGGCCATGGCGTCCAGCGCCTGGCCAACGCCCGACACAGGGCCACGATAGGCCACCGTCCAGGTCTTCGGATTGATCACGAACGCTTCCGCCGACCGCGTGACGCCCAGGCTCTCGCCGATCAGCTGGTTGACGTCCATAAGGATGGGGATCGCGTAACCGGCCTTGGCGCTTTCGGCCAGGATAGCCTCTCGGCTATCCTTGAGGTTGGAGTTCAGCATCATGAACTCGACGCCCTTGACCCCGTAGGTCGTGGCCAGGGTCTTGAGCTGGGGGGCCAGCCCCTGGATGACGCGGTCGCCGTTGGCCTGGGTCACGATCACTACCGCGGCTGCGTCGCTGAGCCGGTACAGCTCGTGCGCCTCGAGGTTGGCGTCCACCAGCATGAAGTTGTCGACGCTGGCCGACGTCGTCGCCGCGGCGTTGATCGCCGAACCCTGGGCCATGGCGCTGGGCGCCGAGGTGTCCGTTGCGCAGCCGGTGACGACGGCGGTGGAAGCCAGAAGACCGATGAGGCTGAGGCGGGTGGTCGTCATGTGTTGTCCCCCTGGGTGACTGCGCGAGCTTCGGGTACGCCGATAGTTGAACGCCGCGTCATCTTCGCCGGAAGACATTACACCAATATTTCGAAAAAGCGGTGTCCTACCGCTGGGTCAGTCGGGAAGTTCCTCCGTGATAACCTGGAAGTCCGCGAGGGTGGCGGGGCCAAAGTGGGTAATCATCGCGACGTCAGTGGCGTCACGGCCAAGCGCCATCATGATCCGGCCGATCCGCGGCTTATTGTGCCGCGCGTCCATCGTGCGCCAGGCGCCGCCGAGATAAACCTCCATCCAGGCGCTGAAATCCATCGGACCGTTCACAGGCACGCCAATGTCCCCGAGGTAGCCGGTGCAGTACCGGGCGGGGATGTTCATGCAGCGGCAGAGCGCGACCGCGAGGTGAGCATAGTCTCGGCACACGCCCAGCTGCTCGTCATGCGCCTGGGTCGCCGTCCGGGTGGCCCTAGCATGCTCGTACCCAAAGGTGATGCGCTCGTGGGCATAGGCGATGATCGCCTGCGCCCGCGCCCAACCTGGCGGCAGATGGCCGAACAGCTTCCACGCGAGCTCGGACAGTTCCTGGGTTTCCACGTAGCGGGACCCAAGCAGGAAGACGAGAACGTCGTCGGGCAACCGGTCCACCGGCGTCTGTTCCGCGTCCGGAAACACCGGGTCGGGCAGGCCCGTGTCGCGGCCGACGAAATCGGCCGACAGCGTGAAGCGCCCTGCAGGCGCCAGCAGACGGCTGCAGAGATTTCCGAACTGGTCC
>JAIXTR010000542.1 GCA_027483845.1 Caulobacteraceae bacterium
CCACCGTCTTCAGCGCGTGGCCATAGCTCATCCAGACCTTCGGCTGGCGCGGCTGGTCCTTCAGCACGCCGGCATAAAGCGCGATGGCCTGGGCGTACTCGCCGATCCGCGCCAGGGCGGCGGCCTTCAGGTTGCGATAGCCCGGGTTCGCCGGATCCTCGGCCAGCAGGATGTCGGCCTGGGCGATGGCCGCCGGCGACTTGTTCTGGCGGTACAGCACCGTCGCATAGTTGTGCCGCGCCGCCGTGAAGCCCGGCGCCAGCTCGACGCAGCGGGCCAGCAGGTTCTCCGCGTCGTCGTAGCGGCCCAGGCGCATGCCGGTCTCCGCCAGCATCCGGATCGCCGCCACGTCCGTCGGCCGGGCCATCAGGACGCCGCGCAGCGTCTGCTCGGCCACCGCCAGCCGGTTCTCGCACAGCGCCGTGGCCGCCTGGATCAGCTGCGGATCGCCCACCGAGGCCTTCACCGACCGCAGATAGGCCGCCTCCGCGCCCTTGGTGTCGCCCTGCCGGCGCAGGGCCGCCCCCAGCAGGCGCAGCGCGTCCGGATGATCGTGCGCGACCTTGAGGATTTCGCGGGCCTGGGCCTCGGCGACGCCCGCATCGACCGTCAGCAGCCGCGCGGCATGCGCCAGGGCGACCTCGAGGGTCCCGACCGTCTCCGTCGCCGCACCCGCCACAAGGCCTCCACCCAAATGTTGCAGTCCGATGAAACGAGCGTTGCCACCCGAGTGTCAACTCAGGGCCGAGGTTGCCCCGCCGTCCAGCGCCGCCTGTGGCGGATAGGGCACGGGCGTATGCGCCGACTGGCGCGGGCCACGAACCGGCGGCCAACCCCAGAGCGGCCGGCCATCTCCCCGGATGCGGCATCAACGGGACGTTCCACCACTCTAGGAAGCGCCCCTCTCGCGCAATCTTGCCGAGTTCGATACGGTATTGGACCCGCGCCGGCATGCGCGTGACGGACGTCATTCGGGCAGCCGAATGGTGCGCGGTGTGGTCGGCAAGCGCCTTCCCTATGGCCAGCCTCGTAGGGCCGCGCAGCACCAAGCAGAAAGTCCGGAAGGTTAAATGCCTGCGCGAAGGGCTAAGCTTAGGCTTGGTCTTCTCGCTTGGAGTCGTCCTAGGCTGCGGCGTGGTGGTGAGTATACGCTTGACCACCTGGTCAAGGCGACGGGCGGCTTCATAGGGGATGAACTGGTCCGCGCCTTCGGGGGCAGCCTTCGCTATGTCACCATTCATCCGGGCCGATCTCCGTCGCCGCGTCGAGCGGCTGATCGCCGGCGAGCGCTCGACCCATGGTCTGACGCGATTGTTTCTAGGACTTCGCGACCCGATTTTTGTGCAGGAGGAGATCGTCCGGGATGTCGCGGACTTCATCGCGCACCAAGGTCTCCGCAATCGTGGCAAGACGACCAACCGCGCTACACTCTGGTGGCGGTTTCTCGGCGTTTTCGGCTCGGCCAATCTGAGCGAGCTTCCCGCTCGTGAAGCTGACGCGCTCGAAGCGGCCTTTTTCCTTCATGACGAGGCCCACATAGCGGCAGAGACCGGGCTCTCGCCTAGCGTCGCGCGGAGCGTCCTTGGCGCTTGCAAAAAGAAGATCGCGACGCAGCAGGCCTTGTTGCCGCGTGAAGACACACTTGTAAGATTTCTTCGGAACGGCGTTGTGTTTCAGCCAGTCATAACGTCGGACGCGCTAATCGACAGCGTCACCCAAGCGCTTTCGACAAACGGTCTTCTGGATGCTCTCGAAACACAGCCTCTGCGGGCTGCCTCACCCTACATATCTCGCTTCGCGGCGAGCATAATGCATGGGTGTGAATTGGCCCTCGGGGGTGGCGGTGCCGCGTTGCTCACACTGAAGCGCGAAGACGAGCTGCGGCCAACTATCGACTGCGTAATCGCGCCGATACCTTCGCAGCCAAGCTCGACTATCCGGTTCGCATTCTTCGCGGCTGAAGCTGGCGATCCGCCAATCTTTGCAACGCGGATGCTCGAAGCCGAAGATTGGTCACGGCCCGTTGAACTTAACGGTGACGGACTAATCGATTTCGTCTGATGGCGATCTGACCTGCCGCCGCTGGCCGAATCCCCCCCGTGCGACAGAAAAACACGAACAACTTTGACTCCGCCGCAAATCGCATGTTCTTGTTTCGTTCATGTCGCAAACGGCGAACATAAGCGAACGGCGTCTGGAGATGCTGGCGAAGCTGGCCGAGCTGGATCTCGTGGCGGTCCAGGAGGCGCACGCCAGCTATCTGGCCGCCATCGACACGCCGCAGGAGGCGGAGAAGGCGCGCACCTATCAGCGGATGGGCCGGTCGCTGCGCCAGTCGCTGGCCGTGCATGAGCGGATGGAGCACAACGCCGCGCGACGGGCCCGCGAGGACGTCGAGGCGTCCCGCCGTGACGCGCTGCTCGACCCGCCCCAAACCACGCCCGATCCGCCCCGCCGCCAGCACCCCCGCGACAGCGAGGCCGCCGACCAGCGCGCCGACGACCTGCGCACGGCCGTCCGCCGGGTCATCTGGACCGAGGGCTTCGAGAAGAGCGAGCTGGAGACCGAGCGCGAGCTGGCCGCCGACTACTGCCGCCTGCTGGAAGACTGGATTCTCGACGAGCGCTGCGAAGACGCCTTCGTCACCCGCGACCTCGACGCGCACGTCGCCGAAATCTGCGACACCCTGGGCCTCAACCCCGACAACGCCGCCCGCTGGCGCGACCTCCCCGAGGTCGATCTCGCGGTCATCCGGCGATGGCTGTCCGAGCGCCCGGGCTACGCCCGCCCCCCGTGGTCGGG
>JAIXTR010000056.1 GCA_027483845.1 Caulobacteraceae bacterium
CTGGCGCGAAGGCCTGGGCGCGAAGCTCGCGGCCAACCAGGGCCTGCTCTACGTCTTCTTCTACAACAAGTGGTTCGTGGACGAGATCTACAACGCCACCTTCGTCCGCGGCGCCAAGCTGCTGGGCGACCTGTTCTGGAAGGGCGGCGACCAGAAGATCATCGATGGACTGGGCCCCGACGGGGTCTCGGCGCTGTCGGTCAAGGTGGGCAAGGGCGCGGGTCGCCTGCAGTCCGGCTACGTCTATCACTATGCCTTTGTCATGCTCCTCGGCGTCGCGGGTCTTCTGACCTACGCGCTGTGGGCGTGGGCCGTCTGAGGGGGACGACCGAAATGCCGTTGCTCTCCCTCATCACCTACGCCCCGCTGGCCGGGGTGGTCGCCATCCTGGCCCTGAAGCTGTTCGGCGGGAACGAGACCAAGTCGGCGGAGACGTCGAAGTGGGTCGCCCTGATCGCCACCCTGGCGACGCTGGCGCTGTCGGTCCTGCTGGTCGTCCAGTTCGACGCCAAGAACCCCGGCTTCCAGTTCGTGGAAGAAGCCCCCTGGTTCATGGGCCTCAGCTATCGCATGGGCGTCGACGGGATCTCGGTCCTGTTCGTCCTGCTGACCGCGTTCCTGATGCCGATCTGTATCGCCGCCTCCTGGCGTTCGATCGACAAGCGGGTGCACGAGTACCTGATCGCGTTCCTGCTGCTGGAGACGCTGGTCATCGGCGTGTTCTGCGCGCTGGACCTGGTGCTGTTCTACATCTTCTTCGAGTTCGGCCTGGTGCCGATGTTCCTGATCATCGGGATCTGGGGCGGACAGCGGCGCGTGTACGCGGCGTTCAAGTTCTTCCTCTACACCCTGCTGGGCTCCGTCCTGATGCTGGCTGCGATCCTGTTCATGATCGGGACCAGCGGGACCAGCTCGATCCCCGAGCTGATGACCTACCCGTTCAGCCCGCAGGTGCAGACCTGGCTCTGGCTGGCCTTCTTCGCCTCCTTCGCGGTGAAGATGCCGATGTGGCCGGTGCACACCTGGCTGCCCGACGCCCACGTCGAGGCGCCCACGGCGGGGTCGGTGATCCTGGCCGGCATCCTGCTGAAGATGGGCGGCTACGGCTTCCTGCGCTTCAGCCTGCCGATGTTCCCGAACGCCTCGGACTACTTCGCCCCGCTGGTGTTCGTCATGAGCGCGGTCGCGGTCGTCTACACCTCGCTGATCGCCTTCCGTCAGACCGACATGAAGAAGCTGATCGCCTATTCGTCGGTGGCCCACATGGGTCTGGTGACCATGGGCATCTTCTCCGGCAACGTCGAAGGCGAGCAGGGCGCGATCTATCAGATGCTGAGCCACGGGGTGATCTCCGGCGCGCTCTTCCTCTGCGTCGGCGTGGTCTACGACCGCATGCACACCCGTGAGATCAAGTTTTACGGCGGGCTGGTGACGCGGATGCCGATCTATGCGGCGGTCTTCATGCTGTTCACGATGGGCAACGTCGGCCTGCCGGGCACCTCCGGCTTCGTGGGCGAGATCCTGTCGATGACCGGCGTCTACCAGGCGTCGACCTGGACGGCGATCGTGGCGGCCTCGGGCGTGATCCTGTCGGCGGTCTACATGCTCACGCTGTATCGCGGCGTGGTGTTCGGTCCGATGACCAACCCGAAGCTGGCGACAATCACAGATATGGACTGGCGGGAGATCGCGATCTTCGCGCCGCTGATCCTGTCGACGCTCTACATGGGCGTGCAGCCCAATTCCGTGCTGAACCTGACCTCGGCCTCGGTGACCCAGCTCGTGCGGGTCTACCAGGCGGCGATCGGCGGGTGAGGGGCCACTCATGACCATCTCCACCCAATTGGCTTACGCCTATCCTGAGCTGATCCTGGCGGTCGGGGCGCTGTCCCTGCTGGTCCTGGGCGCCTTCATGCCGAAGCAGACGGGCCTTGTCGGCGGCGCCAGCGTGCTGGTGCTGCTGGCGGCGGCGGTGGCCTCGGCCACCCAGCCCTTCGGCGTGGCGTTCTCGGGCGCCCTGGTCGCCGACGCGGCGGCCACCTTCTCCAAGGTCGCGATCTACATCGCTTCGGCCGTGGCGATCCCGCTGGGCCAGCCCTGGTTCGAGCGCCGCGGCGTCAAGAACTTCGAGTTCCCGATCCTGATCCTGCTGGCCGCGCTGGGCATGGGCATGATGGCGTCGTCGGGCGACCTGATCTCGCTCTACATAGGCGTCGAGCTGCACTCGCTGGCGCTCTATGTGCTGGCGGCCATGCACCGCGAGAACGCCAAGGCGTCGGAAGCGGGCCTGAAGTACTTCGTGCTGGGCGCCCTGTCGTCGGGGCTGCTGCTGTACGGCGCGAGCCTGATCTACGGCTTCGCCGGCTCGACGGTGTTCAGCGACATCGCTGTGGCGGCGGGCTCCTCGGCCAACGCCGGCCTGCTGTTCGGCCTGATCTTCCTGATCTGCGGCCTGGCGTTCAAGGTGTCGGCGGCGCCGTTCCACATGTGGACGCCCGACGTCTACGAGGGCGCGCCCACGCCGGTCGTGGCCTTCTTCGCCGCGGCCCCCAAGCTGGCGGCCATGGTGCTGTTCGCCCGGGTGCTGGCCGACGGCTTCGCAGGGGCGGCGGGGCAGTGGCAGCAGGTTCTGCTCGCGCTGGCGCTGATCTCGATCGCGGTCGGGGCCTTCGCCGGCCTGGTGCAGACGAACCTGAAGCGCCTGTGGGCCTATTCGTCGATCGCCAATGTCGGCTACGCCCTGCTGGGCCTGGCGTCGGGCACCAGCGAGGGCGTGCAGGCCATGCTGGTGTTCATGGTGCTCTACATGATCGACGTGACGGGCTTCTTCGCCTGCCTGGCGGCGCTGTCGCGCGGGGGGCGGTCGATGGAGACCATCGAAGACATGGCGGGCCTGATCAAGGAACGCCCCGGCATCGCGCTGGCCATGACGGTGTTCTCGCTGTCGGCCCTGGGCCTGCCGCCGTTCTCGGGCTTCTTCGCCAAGATCTTCGTGTTCAAGGCGGCGCTGGATGCAGGGCTCTGGGGCCCGGCGGTGATCGGCCTGGTGGGTTCGGTCGTGGCGGCGTTCTATTACCTGCGCCTGATCAAGGCGATGTGGTTCGACGGCAGCGTCGGCGCCACCGACAAGCCGCCGGTCGAGGCGAAGACCATCGCCATCGCCACGGCGCTGTTCGCCTTCCCGGTCGTGATCGTCGCCCTGACGTGGCTCAATCCGCTGGCCGAGCGGGCGGCGCACGCCTTCGGTCTGGCTTAGCGGTTGGCTGTCCGCCCTCCGATCGAGACCTACGCCGAGCTGGATTCCACCAACGCCGAGGCGCGTCGCCGCGCCGAGGCGGGGGCGGCGGGACCGGTGTGGATCAGCGCCGGGCTGCAGACGGCCGGCCGTGGCCGCCGGGGCCGGGCGTGGTCGACGCAGACGGGCAACCTGGCGGCCACCCTCCTGACCCTCACCGACCGTCCGCCCGCCGAGGCGGCGCAGCTCTCGTTCGTGGCGGCGCTGGCGGCGTGCGATCTGGCCGACACCTGCCTGGGCGTCGGCGCGGCGCGGCTGAAGTGGCCGAACGACGTGCTGGTGCATGGCCGCAAGGCGGTGGGCATCCTGGTGGAGTCCGGGGCCCGCGCGGACGGGCGGCTTTGGCTGGCGGTCGGCATCGGCGTGAACCTCAAGCATGCGCCGACGGACACAGAACGACCAGCCACGGCCTTCGCCGAGCACATGGCGGGGCCGCCGCCTGAGCCGCTGGCCGCGCTGGAGGTGCTGGCCGACGCGTTCGAGCGGTGGCGCAGCGCCTGGGCCGTCCAGGGCTTTGCGCCGATCGCGGCCGGCTGGACGGCGCGGGCCTCCGGCCTGGGCCAGCGCTGCGAGGCGCGGCTGCCCAACCGGACGCTCAGCGGCGTGGCCGAGGGGCTGGATAATGACGGCGCGTTGCGGCTGCGACTGGACGACGGCGCGCTGGAGCGCATAACGGCCGGCGACGTGTTTTTCGGGGAGGCGTGAGTGCTGCTCGCCATCGAACAAGGCAACACCAACACCCTCTTCGCGGTGCATGACGGAACCGACTGGATCGCCCAGTGGCGGGCGGCCACGGATTCGAGCCGCACGGCGGACGAATATGCGGTCTGGCTGTCGCAGCTTCTGAACATGGCGGGCCTGGCGCTGGGCGCCTTCAACGGCTGCATCGTCTCGAGCGTCGTGCCGCAGTCGGTGTTCAATCTTCGCAATCTGGCCCGGCGATACCTACATGTGGAGCCGCTGGTGATCGGCGAGAACGTCGACCTGGGCATTCCCATCCGGATCGACAAGCCGTCGGAAGCCGGCGCGGACCGCCTGGTCAATGCGGTGGGCGCCCATATCGTCTATCCGGGTCCCCTGATCGTCATCGACAGCGGCACCGCCACCACCTTCGACGTGATCGGGGCGGATGGCGGGTTCGAGGGCGGGGTGATCGCGCCCGGGATCAACCTGTCGATGGAGGCGTTGCACAACGCGGCGGCCAAGTTGCCGCGGGTTGCGATCCAGAAACCCCAGCGGGTGGTCGGCACGGATACGGTCGGCGCCATGCAGGCGGGCGTGTTCTGGGGCTATGTCGCCCTGATCGAGGGCCTGATCGCCCGGATCAAGGCCGAGCGGGACGAAAATCTGACCGTGGTGGCGACCGGTGGCGTCGCCTCACTCTTTCATGGAGCGACAATGGCGATCGACCATTTCGACTCCGACCTAACCATTCGCGGCATGCTGGAAATCTGGCGCCGCAATTCAACGAAGGCCTGATGGCAAAAAACCAAAACGACGAACTCGTCTTCCTGCCGCTCGGCGGCTCGAACGAGATCGGCATGAACTTCAATCTGTACGGCTTCGGCCCCCCGCACGCCCGCAAGTGGATCGTGGTGGACCTAGGCGTGACCTTCGGCGACCAGACGACGCCCGGCGTCGAGGTGATCCTGCCGGACCCGACCTATATCGAGGCCTATGCCAAGGACATCCTGGGCATCGTCCTGACCCACGCCCACGAGGATCACGTCGGCGCGGTGGCGCACTTGTGGCCGCGGATGAAGGCGCCGGTCTACGCGACGCCGTTCACCGCCTTCATCCTGCGCGAGAAGCTGCGGGAAGCCGACCTGCTGGACCAGGTGTCGATCACCGAGGTGCCGCTGGGCGGCTCCATCGAGCTGGGTCCGTTCAAGATGGAGCTGATCACGCTCACCCACTCGATCCCCGAGCCGAACGGCTTGGCGATCAAGACACCGCTGGGCACGATCCTGCACACCGGCGACTGGAAGATCGACCCCGATCCGCTGCTGGGCGAGGTCACCGACATCGACGCGATCAAGAAGCTGGGCGACGAGGGCGTCCTGGCGATGGTCTGCGACTCCACCAACGTCTTCGTGGACGGCCATGCCGGCTCGGAAGCCGACGTGCGGGTGGCGCTGACCAACCTGATCGGCACGCTGAAGGGCAAGGTGGCGGTGGCCTGCTTCGCCTCCAACGTGGCGCGGATGGACAGCGTGATCCGGGCGGCGGAGGCCAATGGCCGCCGCGTCTGCCTGGCCGGCCGGTCGATGCACCGGATGTCGGCGGCGGCGAAGTCGGTCGGTCTGATGCAGGACATCAAGCCGTTCATCGACGACACCGAGGCCAAGCACCTGCCGGAGAACGGGGTGCTCTATCTCTGCACCGGCAGCCAGGGCGAGGCCCGCGCGGCGCTGGCGCGGATCGCCGAGGGCACGCACCCGCACGTGAAGCTGGGAAGCGGCGACAGCGTGGTGTTCTCCAGCCGGGTGATCCCGGGCAATGAGATCCCGATCCGCAACCTGCAGAACAACCTGACCGAACGGGGCGTGCGGCTCTACACCGAGCGCGACCATCCGGGCATCCACGTCTCCGGCCACCCGTGCCGTGACGAGCTGGCCGAGATGTACGCCTGGGCGCGGCCGCAGATCGCGGTGCCGAC
>JAIXTR010000643.1 GCA_027483845.1 Caulobacteraceae bacterium
CTGCAGCGCCTTGAGCAGCTCAGGCGGCGGATCGCGGCCCTGGCTGGTGTAGCTGCGGATGATCTCTAGCCGGCCCTGGCTCTTCCGATAGGCCAGCCAGCGATCGAACCCGGCGGCGAGAAAGAAGCCGATGGGGAAAACCAGCCACCAGTAGCTGAAGAAGATGTGTTCCATCACGGTGCGCTCCGACGTGGGCCAAGGGCGCCCTGCCCTGTCCCGTTGCGTCTAGTCGCCGGCGATGAGGCCGGTCGATGCAGCGCCTGTCGAATATTTTCGAACGGCGTTCCGCGACCGTCGCCGATCCTTCTTGGCCCCGGCAGAAGCCCTAGACCTGGAGCGCCGCGTAGGTGTCCGGCTTGAAGCCGACATGCAGCTGGCCGTCGATGTTGAGGACCGGCCGCTTGATCATGGAGGGCTGAGCCAGCATGAGGTCGATGGCCTTGGCCGCATCGAGGTTGGCCTTGTCGACGTCGGGCAGCTTCTTGAAGGTCGTGCCCGCGCGGTTCAGCAGCACCTCCCAGCCCACCTGACGGACCCACCCTTCCAGGGTGGCGCGGTCCAGGCCCGCCTTCTTGTAGTCATGGAAGTCATAGGCGACGCCGGCGTTGTCGAGGAAGGTCCACGCCTTCTTCATCGTGTCGCAGTTCCTGATGCCGTACAGCGTCGCGGTCACGTCGGATCCTCCCATGCCATCCATCGATCTACCCAAGCCCGCCCGCGAGGCTCTGACCGCCGCGCTGAGCCGCTACCTCAAGACCGAGCTGGACCTGGAGGTGAAGGGATTCGACGCCGTGTTCCTGGCCGATTTCATCACGGACCAGATCGGGGCCTACTACTACAACCAGGGGCTGGCCGACGCCCAGGCGCTGGTCGGCCGGAAGACCGAGGAGATCGTCGAGGCGATCTACGAACTGGAGAAGCCGCTGCCGCCTATCCGTTCAGCGAAAAGGTCTCGACGCCCTCGAACCGGTTCTCGGTGGGAATAGCGTAGATCAGGACGAAGTCGACCGCGGTCCAGGCGATCGGCGTGATCTCGGTTTCCGGCGGCCGTGCGACGTCGTTCATCAGCAACATGTGCGGCGTCATCTCGGGTTCGCGCCGCGGGGCCATGCCCGGCTTCACCAGAGCGCGGTGGATGGTGGAGTAGAGATCGGCGACGGGACCCTGGTCGCCCCACAGCACGATCGGCCCCGGACCGCCGCCGACGGCCCAGCTGCCCACGCGGTCGAACCGGACGTCCACAGACGGCGCAACGACCGGCTTGGCGGCCTCGACGGCCTTCTCGATCACGGGGCCTGGCGGGCGCTTGAAGTCACCGACGGCGTTGAGGGGTACGTGCAGACGGTCGGGTGAGATGGGCTTGGCGGTCAAACCAAATGCCGATCGGCGGTCCGCCAGCAGCGCGACGATCTGCGCCGCCGTCTCGGGCGGCGGCTGCAAGGCGAAGTAGACGACGTGCTTGCCGGGGATCGCGGGCATGCGGCGGCTTTCAGGGCTCAGGGCGGTTCGGGCGAACCGTGAGGGACGCCCTTACCAGCCTTTGCATCCGCGGCGAAAGCCGCCGTCGCGCCGTCAGGCCAGCGCCATCCGCCGGCGGCGCACGACCGATCCGGCCAGGCCAAAGCCCAGGATCATCATGGCCCAGGTCGAGGGCTCGGGCACGCCTCCGACGGGATTCACGCCGTCCAGGGTATTCAGCGTGATCTTCAGGTTGTCGACGAAGTGGTAGGAGACGGTCGTGCCCGTGGACGGGCCGCCGTTCACCTCGACGCCAAAGGGCGCAATCTCGAACCCAAACTGGATCACGCTCCCGGCGAAGTTGAGACCCGTCCCACTCGCCGTGGCGAAGGGATCGTTCGGGTTGAGCTTGAGAAAATCGGCCGAGGTGAGGCCGGCGACCGACGTCGACCTCCACACCTCCGGGACGGCGCTGACGCCGGTCACGGAGCGGGAGCGGTAGAGCTGCCCATCCTGCTGCGCCAACAGGCGAATCTGCAGATTGACCGTACCCGTGTCGAGGCGCGGCCCGTTGTAGTAGAGCGCCACGAGCTGATCCAACGACGCGTCGATGGTGCTGATCGCACCCATGGCCGACGGATCGTAGGTGTAAGCGACGCCCAGCGCGCGGACACGCGGGGTCGGCGTCGTCGAACCGGTGGCGATGTAGATCGTCCCTAACGACGAGTCGTCGTTCTGACCCTGCGGCGCCTGGGCCACGTCAGTGGTGAAGGCGGCAGACGGTACGTGCGTCGTGATCGTGTAGTTGCTCAACAGCATCGCGCTGTCCGAGAAGGTCGTGGTCGCGGCGAACGCCGGCGTGGCCACGGCGAGCACGGCGGCGGCAACAAAAGCCAACTTCATCAAATATACCCCTACCCCTCGCGCCAAGGTGGCGCTGTCGGGCTCAGGCCTAGCGAAGTCCCGACGGCGGGGCGTCCACCTTTTGTTTACCTCGCGGGGCGGTTCAGGCGTTCGGCACCGCGAAGCGGTGCGCGAGGAGCGCCAAGCCCGCGAAGCCCGAGACGCCGGTCTTGTCATAGATCCGGTGAAGGTGCGTGCGCGCCGTGGCCCGCGCCATGCCCAGACGGTCGCCCAACTCGGTCAGGTCCGCGTGGGCGAAGGCGTCAGCCATGACCCGCACCTCGGTCGGCGTCAGGCCATAACGGTCGGCCATGCTGGCAAAGGCGATGTTGGCCGGCTGATCGATGCGCAGAACGTGGACGGCATGGGCGACCACGCCCGAGCCGCCCGCGAAGTCGCCAAACCCGTCCCGTTCCAACGGCTGGGCCACGCACAGCAGGGTCAAGCCCTCGGCGTCCTGCGGCGTGACTTCGACGGCGACGGGCGCCGCGTCGCGAACGGTCGACAGCAGCGCCTTCTCGAAGGCCGAACCGCCAAGGACCTGGTCGGCCTGAAGTCCCGTCAGGTTCTGGGTCGAGCGATCGACATCCAGTACGCGAAGCTTATCGTCCAGCAGGACCAGACCGTTGCGCGCGCCGCTGGTGATCCGCTGATAGCCGCCCACCAGGTTCGCCTGGTGGATCAGCCGACTCTGCATGTGGATCGCGCGCTTGAGGTGCGGAACGATCGACTCCAGTCGGGCGACATCCTCGACATCGAAGGGCGGCGCATCGCCGGTCCGCAGGATGGCCATGGGGGCGAACATCTGCTCGCGCTTGATCAGATTGATCGCCAGGTTGTCGACGATGCGCTGGGGCGCCAACCACTCGCGGTAGAACAGACTGTCTCGGACCTCCGGCGACTGCAGCACCTCGAAGGCGTGCATCACCACGCCCTCCGGCGCGGCCTGCAGGGTCGGCTGCAGGATGTCATGCTGGGCATAGGTTTCGGCGTAGCTCTGCAGGTAGGCTGGATCGTTCCCGAACTGCACCTCGAACCTGGCTTGGCGCTTCATATCCACCCAGGCCAGGAATCCCGCCTGGGCGCCCATGGCGGTCAGGATCTTACGCAGTAGCGGCTCGAACCGTTCACGGTCGAACGCCGCGTCGTAGATCTCGTCGATGTCCACCATGCCCACGCCACCCCACGCCACCCCAACCGACCGCCGTTCTGCGGGGGATTCGTGCGCGCGGAAAAGCGGCGCATCGGCGCGATAGCGGGCCTGCCTGTCGAACGGGCGCTTGCGAGGCGGTACATCGGATGCTCAACCCGGAACGGGGCAGCGGCCGCAGGGGGCAAAGGATGACGCGAGACGGCGACGGCAGTCACCTACTGCGGGTGTTGGGGGTGATGTTCGGCGTGGCCGTCGTCATCGGCGGCACCATCGGACAGGGCGTGCTGCGCACCCCCGGCCTGGTGGCTGACGGCATCCGAAGTCCCGCCATCATCGTCGGGCTCTGGATCGTGGTCGGCGTCATCGCGGCGGTCGACGCCATGTCGACGGTCGAGCTCGCCAGCTCGATCCGCAAGACCGGCGGCCCCTACGCCTTCGCGACCCGCGCCTTCGGCCCGGTGGTGGGCCTGGGCGTGGGCATCACCGACTGGCTGGGGAACATGGCGGGCATCGCCTTCATCGCGGTGGTGTTCGGCGAATACATGCACCGGCTGGGCCTGGCGACCGTCGTGCCGCTTGGCGTCCTGGCGCCGCTGATCATCGCCGCGGTCGGCGTCACCCATCTATTGGGCACGCGGGCGAGCGGATGGTCCCAGGAGATCGGCAGCGCGATCAAGGCGCTGATCTTCATCGCGCTGGTGGTCGTCCTGTTGCTGGCGCCCCGGGCGGCGCCGGTCGCGACCCTGACCTCCGGCGGGATGACGGCCGGTCTGACGCTGAGCGGGATCGTGGTCGCCCTGCGCGCCATCGTCGGCACCTACACCGGCTGGAACGGCGCGGCGTACTTCTGCGAGGAGGTGCGCGATCCGCGCCGCGACATCGCGCGGGCGACCTTCTCGGGCATCGCGCTGGTGACCGTGATCTATGTGCTGGTGAATGTGGCGTTGCTGCGGGTGATGACCCCGGCCGAGATGGCGGGCTCGAACCTGGTGGCGGCCGACGCGGCGGCGCGGGTCTTTGGCCCGGCGGCCGACACCGTGGTCACCGCGATCTCGCTGATCTCGCTGATCACCATCATCAACGCCATGATGATGGTGTTTCCCCGCGTGCTGTTCGCCGTCGCCCGCGACGCCAAGGTCGCAGGGCTGAGCCATGTGGCGGCAAATGGCACGCCGCGCGCGGCGCTGTTCGCGACCATCGCCGCCGCCGC
>JAIXTR010000350.1 GCA_027483845.1 Caulobacteraceae bacterium
CCCGCAGCAGGCGATGCTCTCGACCCGCGAAGGGGTAATGGGTGGCATCGGCGGCCAGATCGAGGGCCTGGATATCGACCGGTCCTGCTTCGCCATGGGCCAGTCCGCGGGCGGCGTGCACGACGTGCTGCCAGCCGGCGAGATCGTGGCGCGGATCATGGCCGAGGCCGAGTCCGCCATCGACCGGGTGGCGGCGATCCGGAGCGGCGCGAAGGTCCCGGCCTAGGCCGCCTCGGCCAGATAGGCGATCGGATCGCGCGCGAAGCCGCCGGCTTCGCCCAGGCATCCCTGCCAGGCGGCGAGGTGGGTGAGGGCGCTGTCGCGGGTGTCGGACTTGACCAGCAGGGCGGCGTAGATGGCGTGCGCCTTGCCCGTCTTGTCCTGGTAGATGCGGCAGAAGACCGAGGTCTGGTTGAAGCTGTTGATCTGGCTGAGGGTCGGGGCGCCGCCGTCCAGCAGGCTGTCGAACAGGGCGGCTTGGCAGGCGCGGCCCTGTGTGTTGCAGCCGGCGAACTGCAGCGAGAAATTCGCGGCGGTCGAGGTGACGGTGACGAAGACCGCGTCCGCCTCGCGCCGGCTGGTCTGCACCTTGGCCCCGGCCGCGCCCAGCAGGTCCATCAGCCCCTGGGGGTTTTGCGCGTCATAGGGACCGGCGGCCGGCTTCGCGGCGGGCTTGGCCGAGGCCGCTTTGGGCGCGGGGGCCTTGGCCGGCGCGGACTTGGGGGCCGGCGCGGCGGCGAGACAGAGCAGGGCGGCCGGCAGAAGCAGGAGAGGTCGCGTCATATGCGATCGCTAACAGAGCCGGGACTTGCGCGCGAGCATGGCGGTCCGGTTTCCATGGCGGGAATGTGCGGGGGCCGGTAGACTCCCCCAGGTTGAAGCCAGGGGGACGAAACAATGGATATTGGGCTGCTTGTCGCCGGGGTGTTCCTGGTGCTGGCCCTGGTGGTCGCCCTGGGCGCCATCAAGATCGTGCCGCAGGGGCGTGAGTTCACCGTCGAGCGCTTCGGCCGCTACACCCGCACCCTAAAGCCCGGCATCAGCTTCCTGACCCCCTTCGTCGAGGGCGTCGGCCGACGCATCAACATGATGGAGCAGGTGCTGGACGTGCCGCGCCAGGACGTCATCACCAAGGACAACGTCTCGGTCCAGGTGGACGCCATCGTGTTCATCCAGGTGATGGACGCCGCCGCCGCCGCCTACCGGGTGACCAACCTGGACTTCGCCATCACCCAGCTGACCATGACCAATCTGCGCACGGTGGTCGGCAACATGGAGCTGGACGAGGTGCTGTCGCAGCGGGACCAGATCAACACCCGGCTGCTGGATGTCATCGACCAGGCGACCAGCCCCTGGGGGGTGAAGGTGGCGCGGATCGAGATCAAGGACCTGCAGCCGCCGCCGGACATCACCAACGCCATGGCCCGCCAGATGAAGGCCGAGCGCGAGCGACGCGCGGTCATCACTGAAGCGGATGGGGAGAAGCAGGCGGCGATCACCGTGGCCGAGGGCCAGAAGCAGTCGGCGATCCTGCAGGCCGAAGGCCGCCGCGAGGCGGCGTTCCGGGACGCCGAGGCGCGGGAGCGGGCCGCTGCCGCCGAGGCCAAGGCCACCGAGTTGGTGTCGGACGCCATCGCCGCCGGCGACGTCAACGCCATCAACTACTTCGTCGCCCAGAAGTACGTGGAGGCCTTCGCCAAGCTGGCCGAGAGCCCGCAGCAGAAGACGGTGATCGTGCCCGCGGACATGGGATCGCTGGTGGGCTCCATTGCGGGGATCGGCGAGCTGGTGAAGTCGATCAGCAGCGACAGCCCCGCGCCGCCGCGCCCGGCGCCCCGTCCGCGCGGCGCCGTGCCGCCCACGGGAGCGTGAGGTCGTGAGCGCCCTTGCCGGCCTCTATGCGTCCCACCCGTTCTGGATCTGGGGCGCTTTGGCCGCCGCGATCCTGGCGGCGGAGGTGCTGACCGGGACCGGTTGGCTCTTGTGGGCCGCGGCCTCGGCGGCGGCGACCGCGGCGGTGGTGGCGGGCCTGGACCTGCCGTTCGCCGCCGCCTTGTTGATCTTCGCCGCGTTGACGATGGTCTCGACCCTGCTGGCGCGTCGCTACCTGCCCCGGGACGCGATCAATACGGACGGCGACATCAACGACAACGTCGCCCGGCTGACGGGTCGGCGGGGCGCGGCGGTGGGACCTTTCAACGGACGCTCGGGCCGGGTGTTCGTCGACGGCAAGGAGTGGGCGGCCGAACTCGAGGACGACGGCGCGCTGGAGTCCGGCGCAGCCGTGCAGGTTGTAGGTGTCGAAGGTGCGCGGCTGACGGTGCGGCGCGCCTGACTCGACCGCGCCGTCGCCCTCTGGTCGAACGCGGTATTGTCAAGCTAACTCCTTGGAAACAAGCCACACTTCGGCCTGCATCGCCGGGCAGCTTGACCCCGGGGACAGGGCCGCGTTTATGTGCCCGCAAAATCACGACCCCAAGGTCACACCCAGGAGATGACTCAGGTGAAGACGCCTAAAGCAATCGGGCTGGCG
>JAIXTR010000575.1 GCA_027483845.1 Caulobacteraceae bacterium
ATCGAGAACGTGCCGACGCCGAACATCAAGGAAAACATCCGCCACAACGTGTCGGCCGCCTATGAGATCGGCAACTACACGATCCGCGGCGGGGTCACGAACCTGACGGACGAAGAGCCTTCGTTCCCGACCCGGAACTACGGGGACATCCTGGGCCGGCAGTACTACGTCGGCGTGAAGGCCCGCTTCTAGATCAGCGCGAGCCAGCTTAACGGATCGCGTAGGCGCGGCGATGGTCCCCACACCGTCGTCGCGCCTCGATGCTATGAGGGAGCCGACGCATGCGGGTCATTGATCGCGAGGAGGTTCGCCAGCGGCTGACCTACGAGCTGTGCATTCCGCTCGTGCGGCAGGCGATGATCGCCTTCTCGAAGGGTGAGACACGCCAGCACCTGCGCTCGATCCTGCCCCTGGGCGAGGGGCGCGCGTTCGGGATCATGCCGGGCGCCCTGGGCGAGCACGGCGTCTTCGGGGCCAAGCTGATCAGCGTGTTCCACGGCAATTTCGCCAAAGGAATCCAGTCACACCAGGGCGTGGTCGTGCTGTTCGACCCGGAGTCAGGCGCGCCGATCTGCATCGCCCATGCGGGCGAGGTCACCGCCATCCGCACCGCCGCCGCGAGCGCGGTCGCCACCGACGCCCTGGCCCGGCCGGATGCGCGGCGCATGGCGATCCTGGGCTATGGCGAGCAGGCGGGGACGCACGCTCGCGCGATCGCCAAGGTTCGCAAGCTGGAAGCCATCACCGTGTGGGGCCGCGACGCCGCCCGGGCCAAGGCCTTCGCCAAGGCCACGGAGGCGGAGCTGGGCGTGCCCGTGTTCGCCGCGCCGAGCGTGCGGCAGGCGGTGGCCGGCGTGGATATCATCACCGCTGTGTCCGGGGCGCGCGAGCCAATTCTGGAGGGCGCGTGGGTGGCGCCGGGGACCCACGTCAATCTGGTCGGGTCCAGCGGCCCGGGCCCGACGGAGGTGGATCACGACCTCGTGGTGCGGTCGCGCTTCATCGCCGACAGCCGCGAGGGCGTGTTGGCGCAGGGGGCGGAGTTTCTCTACGCCAAGGCCGCTGGCCTGATCGACGACAGCCATGTGGTCGGCGAGATCGGCCAGGTGCTGGCTGGCGACCTCGCCGGCCGCCAGTCGGCGGATCAGATCACCGTCTACAAGTCGCTGGGCCACGTGGTGCAGGACCTGGCCGCGACCAAGGCCCTCTACGACGCCGGCTAGGGCCGACCGCCCGACAGCAGCTTGCGGATGTCCTGGCTGAAGCTCAGCCGGGTGGGCGTGTCGCGGTACATCATGTGGCCGCCCGGATAGCAGCGGAAGCTCATGGCGGCCTTCAGCGGGGCGGGGAGGGTGCGGGCGGTTTCCTCGACGCCGGCGCAGTTGGCGAGGGAGTCGTAGAGCCCCGAGGCGACAAGCACGCGGAGTTCGGGATTCAGGGCGACGGCGTCGGCGGTGGCGGGCAGCGGCGGCCCTAGGAGAGGCGGCCCGGCGCCGGTGCGGACGGCCTCGGCGATGGCCGCCTGCCGCGCTTCGGGGGTGACCGGACCGGTGGCGTAGTCCCAGCGCGAGCCGACGCTGACGACCGGCTTGCCGTCGGCGAGGAAGCCATCCTCGAGCGGCTCGAGTCCGACGTAGGGCAGGTCGGTCCGATAGCCCAGGTCGCCGCGGAGGTAGGTGAGGATTGCGTCGCGCGCCGGCTCGGGCGGCGCATCGGAGATCCGCATGTCGAAGATGTTGAGCGACCGGCCTGGAATGAGCTGGGTCCGGAACTGGCGCGGGGTGATGGTGAGGGACTTGCGGTCGATCTGGTCGGCGGCCAGCCCGGTAAAGCGCGCCAGGGCCGAGGCGATCTGGTCGCGCTCGCTGTCGCTCAGCTGCTCGCGTCGGGCCAAGGCTGGCGCATAGGTCTCACGCACCCAGCGGGCGGCCGCGGCCTCAGCCGCCTCGGACGTGACGCCGACATCGGGGGCCAGCCTGCCCAGGTGGAACGCGGTGGCGGTGAAGCCCACGATCTTCAGCGGCGCGACCACGCCGTCGTCGCCCAGGCGGGAGAGGCCGGTTCCGCCCGAGATCAGGCCGAGGCCGCTGACCGGGACACCGCGCTTCAGCAGGGCGTAGCCGACGTTCGCCGCCCGGCCGGCGCCCCAGCTCTCGCCGATCAGGTAGAGCGGATTGGCCTCCGCCCCGTGCTGCAGTCGCCAAGCCCGGACGAACTCGGTCACCGACGCCACGTCGCCGAGCGTGCCATAGAAGGCGTCGGCGTATTCCGGCCTGGCCGGCCGGCTGAAGCCCGTGCCGATCGGATCGACGAACACCAGGTCGGCGTCGGTGAGCCAGGTCTCCTGGTTGTCGACCAGCCGGCCGCCTTCACCGCGCTTCGGACCCGCGACCTCGAAGTGCAGGGTGGCGGAGTTGGCGCCCGGGCCGCCGTTCCAGACGAAGGCGAGAGGGCGCGGCTTGCCAGGCGAGGCGACCCGATAGGCGATGTAGCCCATCCACCCACGCGGCCCGCCGGTCTCCGCGTCGCGGATGGCGATCCGGCCGACCTCGGCCGTGTAGGCCAGGGTCTTTCCGCCCACCGTGATGCGGTGGCTGGTGATCACCGGCGTCTCCGCCAGCGGCAGGGCCAGCGCTGGCGCGGCTGCGCCGACGATCAGCGCCGCGAGCACGGCGGCGAGGGGGCGGGCCATGCTCAGGCCTTCTGCATCGGGCCGGGCTTGCCGCCCTGCACCCAGGCGCGGATGTCGTCGGTGAAGGCCCGGTGGGTGGCGATGTCGGTGTAAGCCATGTGGCCGCCCACGTACTGACGCTGGATGATCCGGTCGCGGGGCCAGTCGCTCTTGGCGACCATGTATCGGGCGGGCCCGACGGTGGTGGTCAGGTCGTAGAGGCCGGTGCCGATCATCAGCTGGAAGCGGGGGTTGGCCTTGAACGCCGGTCCGATCTGGCTGGGGTAGTCGTAGTCGAGGAACGGACCGCCCGGCCCCAGCGTGCCGCCCCAGGTCCAGGCATTGGTCCCGGGCGCGCTCGGCCGGTAGTCGGCGACGGGCCAGGTGACCCCGAGGTTGCGGGCCAGATGCTGCTGCATCATCGGCTCGATGGGGGCGCGCGCCCTGCCGAACGGGTCCACCCCGCGTTCGCCGGGCTTGGGGACCGGGCCGATGTAGCGGGCGTCGTAGATGCCCATCATCAGGCCGTCCGTCTTCAGAAGCTCGGTGGCGAAGGCCATCTTGGTGATGATCAGGTCGTTGGCGAGGTAGTAGTCCGCGCCGACGCCGGTCATGGC
>JAIXTR010000416.1 GCA_027483845.1 Caulobacteraceae bacterium
CCCACCACAGTTGGCGCGACACGCACCACGGCTGGATGTTCCGCATCCACTCGAAGTAGGTCTTCTCCCAAGCCTTGGGCACGAAGACGGTGTCGCCCTGCTCCACCGCCGCGATCGCGGGCTTGGCCAGGACGTCGGCGGCGACGTACCACTGGTCGGTCAGGTAGGGCTCGACCACCACGCCGGAACGGTCGCCGTGCGGCACGGTATGGCGGGTCTTCTCGACCTCGCGCAGCAGGCCCAGGGACTCGAACTGTTCGATCACCTTCTTGCGGGCGGCGAAGCGATCCAGGCCGCGATACTCCGGCGGCGCGTTGTCGTTGATCTTCGCGAAGTCGTCGAAGACGTTGATCATCGGCAGGTTGTGACGCTTGCCGACCATGAAGTCGTTGAAGTCGTGGGCGGGGGTGATCTTCACCGCGCCGGAGCCCTTTTCCGGGTCTGGGTACTCGTCGGCGATGATCGGGATCGGGCGGTTGACGATCGGCAGGCGCACGGCCTTGCCGACCAGGGCCTTGTAGCGCTCGTCGTCCGGATGGACGGCGACGGCGGTGTCGCCCAGCATGGTCTCGGGCCGGGTAGTGGCGACGACGATCTCGCCGGAGCCGTCCTCCAGCGGATAGGCGAAGTGCCAGTAGTGGCCGTCGACCTCGCGCTGCTCGACCTCGAGGTCGGAGATGGCGGTCTGGAAGTGCGGGTCCCAGTTCACCAGCCGCTTGTCGCGGTAGATCAGCTTTTCCTTGTGCAGCTGCACGAAGACCTTGCGGACGGCGGCCGAGAGGCCCTCGTCCAGGGTGAAGCGTTCGCGCGACCAGTCGCAGGAGGCGCCCAGGCGGCGCAGCTGGTTGACGATGGTCCCGCCGGACTCGGCCTTCCATTCCCAGACCTTTGCGACGAAGTCCTCGCGGCCCATGTCGCGGCGGCTCTGGTTGCCCTCGGTCGCCAGCTTGCGCTCGACCACCATCTGGGTGGCGATGCCGGCGTGGTCGGTGCCGGGCAGCCACAGGGCCGCCTTGCCGCGCATGCGCTCGAAGCGGATCAGCACGTCCTGCAGGGTGTTGTTCAGCGCATGCCCGATGTGCAGCGAACCGGTGACGTTCGGCGGCGGGATGACGATGGAGAACGGCTCGGCGGCCGGGTCGTCGATGGGCGCGAAGCCGCCGGATTGCTCCCAGGCCTCGTAGAGGCGCGGTTCGGCGGTCTTGGGATCAAAGGTCTTGTCGAGCATGGCGGGTGTCTTCTGAACGAGCCGCGGGAATACCGCAATTCCTCCCCCGTCGGGGGAGGTGGCGCAAAGCGCCGCTGGGGGTCGTCACAATGTCGCCGCTTCCGGTGCGCCGGAGCCGAGACGACGGTCTGGGAGGACCCCCTCAGCCAGCTTTGCTGACAGCTCCCCCGAGGGGGGAGCAATTTCCGGGGTCTAGCGTACTCGGCCGCGGGCGATGCGTTCGACCTCGGCCTGGACGGCGTCCTGAACGATGCCGGGCAGATTGGTGTCGAGCCATTGCTGGAGCATGGGGCGCAGCATCTCGCGGACCACGTCCTCGAGGGTGCGGCCCTCGGCGGGCATCAGGATGCTGGACGACAGCTGGCCGAACGCGGCGGCGGCGGCGGCGGCGACCGGCTCGCTGACCAGGGCCGCCGGCGACGACGGCGCTTCCATGAGCGGCGGCGCCGCGGGGGCCGGCTCGGGCTCGGGTTCGGACTCGACGGCGACGAAATCCAGGTCGCCGTGGGTCTCGACCTTCTGGGTCAGTTCAAGCTCACCGTCGTCGTCGTCCTCGAGCTCAGGTTCTGGTTCCGGCGCGGCTGCGACGGGCTCGGGCTCCGGCTCGGGGATCGGCAGCGGCGCCTCGGCGGCGGGCGCCGGTTCAGGCTCGGGCGCCGCAGCCTCGGCTCCCTCGGCCGGCTGCTCATCCTCGGAGATGATGCGGCGGATGGAGGCGAGAATCTCCTCCATCGTCGGTTCTTGGGACGTCTGTTCGGACATGAATCGGCCGCCGCGGTTTGAGTCTGTAGTCCGGACCCTAAGCGCCCCGGATCGATCCTGCAATTTCCCCGGCGCGATCGGTCACCGGGTAACCGGCGGCGCCGTCACGGGAGCCGGTTGCAGGCCTGGACCGATGGGCTTTTCAGCAGGTTTCTCCGACGGAGCCTTGGCCGGCCACGGGGTGGCGAGCTGATCGACCGCGCCGACCGCCTCCTCCCACGGGACCCAGCCCCAGGTGATGCGCAGTTTGCGGAAAGTCTTGGCGGCGTCGTACTGCGGCACCACCGGCACGAGGTTCTTGCCCTCCAGCCGGCCCATGACCGCCAGGACGTTGGCGGCGGCCACATATTCGTCGCGGCGCGAGGTGACGGCGTTGAGCTCGGCCTGGCGCAGTTCGTTCTCGGCGTTCAGCACGTCGATGGTGGTGCGCAGGCCCACCTGCTGCTCCTGGCGGGTGCCTTCGGCGGCGATCTTCGCGGCGCGGACCTGCTCGTCGCTGGAGGTAATGTTGGCGCGGGCCGCGATCAGCTGGCTCCAGAAGGTGGTGACGTTCTGCAGAACGGTGCGGCGCACGCCCTCGACAGTGATGCGGTCGGCGTTGTTGCGCTCGACGGCCTGGCG
>JAIXTR010000131.1 GCA_027483845.1 Caulobacteraceae bacterium
CGGATCGGTGCGCGGCCGACGCTGATCGAGCGCGATGACGCCATTCCCGACTTCGCCGAGCTGATGGCCGAGCGGGATCGGGCGGCGGCGGTGCTGACGCGGGAGACCGCGGATGCCTGACGGTTTCCCTGACGCGTTCCACGACCGCTTCCTGGCGGCGGTGGCCGGCGACGCGGCGGCGCTGGCTCCGTGGTGCGCGCCATCGCGGTCCGAGGTCGGACTGTCGGTCTATCGCAACAGCATCGCCAAGGGGTGCGCCGACGCCCTGACCGCGCAGTTCCCAACGGTGGAGCGGGTGGTCGGCGTGGCCTGGCTGGCCGCCGCGGCCGTGGCGCACGCGGCCCAGCATCCGCCGCGGCAGGCCGCCCTGCTCGACTACGGCCAGGATTTTCCGGCCTGGCTCCAGACCTTTCCGCCCGCGGCCGCCCTGCCGGCGCTGGCCGACCTGGCGCGCATGGACCTGTTGTGGACCGAGGCCCATCTGGCGGCGGACGCCGACCCGCTGGACGCGGCGGCGATCGCAGCGCTGGGGCCGGCGGACTTCGCAGGCCATCGCCTGATCCTGCACCCAGCGACGCGCTTTGCGCGGTTCGACCACGGGACGCCCAGCCTGTGGCGCGCCCTGCAGCCCCCCGCGCCGCCCCCGGCCGCCTTCGAGGTGGATCCCACGCCGGAGGGCCTGCTGCTGGTCCGGCCCGGCCTGGACATCGACCACCGCATCGTCGGCGACGGCGAGCTGACGTTCCTCGCCGCCTGCCGGGCCGGCGACAGCCTGGCCGACGCCGCCGTGGCCGCGCTCACCGCCGCGCCCGACCTGGATTTCGCCGCCGCGTTCGCGGGCTTCGTGGCCGCGGGCGCTTTTTCCGCCCTGAGGACCCTGCCATGACCGCCCTGCCCACCCGCGCCCCTAGCGCCCTCGCCCCGATCCGCGCCTTCGGGCGGCTGGCCGACCGCCTGATCCCCGAGGACCTGATCGCCCTGGTCACCCGGCTGGGGGTCGCCGCGATCTTCTGGTCGTCGGCGCGGACCAAGGTGGACGGGGTGCTGCACATCACCGACGGGACCTACAGCCTGTTCCGCGAGGAATACCGCCTGCCGCTGATCCCGCCGGACATCGCCGCGCACCTGGCGACCTATTCGGAGCACCTGTTCTCGATCCTGCTGGTGCTGGGCCTGTTCACGCGGTTCGCGGCCCTGGCGCTGCTGGGCATGACGGCGGTGATCGAGATCTTCGTCTATCCCGACGCCTGGCCGACGCACCTGAGCTGGGCGGCCGTGCTGCTGTACCTGATCGCGCGGGGCGGCGGCGCCTGGAGCCTTGACCGCGCGGCTCGCCTGGATTGACCCTGGCGTCCGCGCCGCGAAACCCTAAGTATCTGCCCACACCCCACCGGATCGAGCCAAGCCCATGAAGACGCGTCTGTTCGCGGCCGTCGCCGCCACCACCCTGCTGCTGACCGGCGCCTCGGCGCAGGCGGCGGCCACCAAGACCGCGGTGTTCGCGGGCGGCTGCTTCTGGACGGTGGAGAAGTTCTTCGAGCAGACGCCCGGGGTGACGGCGGCGGTGTCGGGCTATTCCGGCGGGACCTCGACCAGCCCCAGCTACGAGAACCACGCGGGCCACCTGGAGGCCGTCAAGGTCACCTACGACCCGGCGAAGGTCAGCTACGCCCAGCTGGTGGACGTCTTCTACCACCACATCGATCCCACCGATCCGACGGGGCAGGTCTGCGACAAGGGCCCGTCGTACCGGACCGCCGTTTTCGCGGGCAACGCCCAGGAGCGGGCCATCGCCGACGCCGCCAAGGCCAAGTACGAAAAGCAGCTGGGCGCGCGGATCACCGTGACCAACCGCAGCGCCGCGCCGTTCTACAACGCCGAGGGCTATCACCAGGACTTCTACAAGAAGAACCCGGGGCACTATGAGCGCTACCGCGTCGGCTGTGGCCGCGACCGGGTGCTCAAGGTGATCTGGGGAGCCCAGTAGCCGGGTCGCGCGGCTGGGGCCTGAAACCCTCGCCGACGAACATCTCGACGCGCCGGCGGTGCTTGCGGTCCAGCCAGACGCTGCCGATCTCAAGCCCTGAAGACCGGGCGAAGTCGGCCTGCATCTCGGCGCGGCGCCAGCCCTCGTAGGAGACCATCAGCACCCGGCGGCCGAGCGCGGGCGTCAAGGGCGCGGTGGTCTCGGCCTGGTTGCGCGGCCCCTCCATCAGGAGCCAGCTGGCCAGCGGGGCGCGGTAGGCCAGGCGGTCGCGGCCGTAGTAGCTGACCGCGTAGAACAGGAACCGGTTGTTGACCGCGATGGCGGTCAGGCCAGGCTCGCGCTGGGCCCGGTCCAGGATGAGGTCGGTGGTCTGGGACCAGCCGCGGGCGCGCTTCAGGCCATTGGCCAGGCCCGCCTTGTCGGCGATGGCCGGCGACATCACCGCGGCGAGGAAGAAGGCGGCGACCAGGATCGCGCCTGCCAGATAGCCCGCCCCCGACCAGTTGGCGTTGGCCCGGCTGATGAGGCCTGGGCGGTGACGATCAGCAGCGGCGGCAGGGTGAAGCAGAGCAG
>JAIXTR010000153.1 GCA_027483845.1 Caulobacteraceae bacterium
CCGCTGGTTTTGCGACGCAGCAATTCCGCTTGCCGCACTGCGCCATACAGATGTTAGAAAGCTGCCTCTGTTAAAAAGCTGCCACAAAAAGCAGCATCCGCCTCTGAGGGTCCCGCCTGTGGTTGACATCAAGACGGTCGGCGTCATCGGCGCCGGTCAAATGGGTTCCGGCATCGCCCACGTCTGCGCCCTGGGCGGCTACGACGTCCTGCTGCACGACGTCAGCTCCGATCGCATCGACCAGGGCATCGCCCAGATCGAGAAGAACATGATCCGGCAAGTCTCGCGGGGGATCATCGAGCAGTCGGCCATGGAAGTGGCGATCGCCCGCATCAAGCCTGCCGTCGAACTGCAGACCATCGGCCGCACCGACCTGGCCATTGAAGCGGCCACCGAGAACGAAGAGACCAAGAAGGCGATCTTCAAGGCGCTTCAGCCCCATCTCACCGCCGACACCCTGCTGGCCTCGAACACCTCGTCGATCTCGATCACCCGGCTGGCGTCGGCGACCGACCGCCCCGGCAAGTTCATCGGCCTCCACTTCATGAACCCCGCGCCGGTCATGAAGCTTGTGGAGATCATCCGTGGCATCGCCACCGACGCCGACACCTACGAGCTGGCTGTCAGCTTCGCCCAGTCGCTGGGCAAGACGACCTCCAACGCCGAGGACTTCCCCGCCTTCATCGTGAACCGCGTCCTGGTGCCGATGATCAACGAGGCGATCTACACCCTGTATGAGGGCGTGGGCACGGTCGACGCCATCGACACCGCGCTCCGCCTGGGCGCCAACCACCCGATGGGCCCGCTGGAACTTGGCGACTTCATCGGTCTGGACACCGTCCTGTCGATCATGAACGTCCTCTACGAGGGCCTGGCGGACTCGAAGTACCGCCCCTGCCCGCTGCTGGTGAAGTACGTCGAGGCCGGCTGGCTGGGCCGCAAGTCGGGTCGCGGCTTCTACGACTATCGCGGCGACAAGCCCGTCCCGACGCGCTGATCGGTCGCGCCCCTCAAGCGTCACTGTCACTTTCAGATTCCGCGACCTGGTTTAGGTTAACGCGGGGTGCAGCGTACGGCGCTGGAGTGAAGCCTTGGGGGCTCGATTGAGCGCAGCGCGGACAAGCCGCGGCCGAAACCGGCCGGCGGCCATCGACGACGATCCGTCGCTGGATGCGCGCGCCCGTGCGTCCGAGGCGTCCGACCGCCTGCGCCTGCAGTGGGCGCTTGAGGCCTACGTCCGATGCAGCCGCGCCGTCATCCACTTCCAGGGCCTGGACGACCTGCTGTCCACCGTCTGCGACGCGCTTGTGGAGGATGGCCGGTATGTCGCCGCGGCGGTTGGCCTGGCCTGCGGCGAAGACCAGACCCCCATGACGATCCAGGCGGCGGCAGGACCCGCCGCGGGCTGCCTGAACGGCCGGACGATCGTGTCCACGGGCCGGACCCTGGCCGGTGACGCGTCCGTGACGATCAACGGGTCGCTGATGGAAACCGACGCCGCCACCTGGCAGACGTGGGCCGCCACTCACGGCATCCGATCCAGCGCCATCTTCCCCTTCACGCGAGATGGGGCCGTGCGGGGCGTGCTGCTGCTCTATGCGAGCTGTCCAGACGCGTTCGGCGCCCAGGAAATCGAGCTGTTTCAGGAGCTCGCCAACGAGATGGCGTTTGGAATCTCGGTGAGCGACGATCGGGCTCGGCTGGCCGAGACGGCGCGCGACTACAAGCTGCTGGCCGACAACTCGAGCGACATCATCGTCCGCTACGGGCCCGAGCAGGTCGTCAACTACATCTCCCCAGCCGTCTCCCAGCTTGGATACCGACCGGAGGAAATCCAGGGCCGCTCACCGCTGCATCTCGTTCATCCCGACGATCATGCCCTGCTGCAATCGTTCGACCTGCACCGCAACTCCGTGGGCGCGCCCGGCGCCCTGCTGCAGTTGCGGCTGCGGCATGCCGATGGCGAATGGCGATGGTTCGAGGGTCGCCCCCGCCTCATGGACGCGCATCCCGACGCCCCCCGCGAGGCGGTCGTCACGCTGCGGGACATGACCGAACAGCGGCGGCTGGAGCTGGAGCTACGCCGTCGGCAGGCCGAGGCCGAGGCGGGCACGCGGGCGAAGTCCGAGTTCCTGGCGAACATGAGCCACGAGATCCGCACGCCGCTCACGGCCATCGTCGGCTTTGCGGACCTGCTTCGCGAGACCCCCGGCCTTCCTGTGCAGCAACTCGACTACGCCAACCGGATCGCGGTCGCCGGGCAGTCGCTCCACGCCATGGTCGATCAGATTCTGGACTTCTCCAGCGTCGACGCCGGCCGCATCGCCCTTGATCCGCAACCCTTCGACCCGGCCGAGATGACGGACGTGACTCTGGCCATGCTGTCCGAGCCCGCCCGCACCAAGGGACTGCGCCTGGCGCGCGAAGGCGCGGACGCCTTGCCGGCCTCCGTGCTGGCCGACAGCGGGCGTATCCGCCAAGTCCTGATCGCCCTGCTCGACAACGCCCTGAAGTTCACCGACGCTGGCGAGATCGTCGTCAGCGTCGCCTACGACGACGAGGCGGCGACGCTGCGGTTCGTGGTGCGCGACACCGGCATCGGCATTCCGGTCGAACAGGGCCGCGCCCTCTTCGAGAGCTTCTCGCAGGGCGACGGCTCGGTCACCCGCCGGCACAGCGGCGTCGGCCTGGGCCTGGCCATCGCCCGAAGCGTCGTGGACCGCCTGGGTGGTGAAATCGGATACGCCAGCCGCGAGGCCCGGGGCGCGACCTTCGGGTTCTCGGTTCCGGCCCCATTGTCGAAGGCCCCGGCCGGCGACCCGCCGGCGCGCGCCACGCCGGACGCACCGCCGCTGCGCGTGCTGGTCGCGGATGACGCCCCCGTGAACTGCGAGCTGGTCGGCGCCCTGCTGTCGGCCGCGGGCTACGACGTGTCGTTCGCCAACGACGGCCAGGAGGCGGTCGCTCTGGCGTCGCTCGCCCCCTACGACCTGATCCTGATGGACATGCAGATGCCCGTGATGGACGGCCCGTCCGCGGCCCGCGCCATCCGCAGCGGCGACGGTCTCAACGCCGAGACGCCGATCATCGCGGTCAG
>JAIXTR010000148.1 GCA_027483845.1 Caulobacteraceae bacterium
AGTCGAACCCCCTATACGCCCCAGGCGGTTAGAGCGCGGCCGGCGGTTCCGCTCAAGCGGCTAACGTGTGCGAAGAAGTTCCAGGAGGTCGAGCTTCGACTCCACGGCGGGCCATGGGAAGGCGATGCGCCAGCGCGAAGGGCCGATCCGACGGACTTCGCCGATGAGATCGCGGGTCGGATCTGTCCCATAGGCTAGCGCGCCGCGCTCGTCGCCGAGAGCCAGCACGCCCACGAAGCGGGCGCGGTTGCGGTCATCCGGGCAGACCAGGCCGACCGGCCGCTGCGAGCCCGTGGTCTTGCGCACGATCAGGTCCCCGCCCGGCGTGAGGGTCACCTGGCAGCGGAACCAGCCATAGGCGATGTAGGGCAGCATGCCCTCGCGGGCCGCACCGATCTTGACGGTGCGGCACTGATAGCGTCCGGGCGTCGGCTGAGGGCGGTCGAGGCCGATGCGGGGGTCCGCTAGGGGCCCCAGCGCGCGGAGGTTCTCCCCAGCGCCGCCGCGGACCGCGTCGCCCAGCGCGTCGCGCCAGGCCTGATCCAGGCGCGACATCCGTTCGGTGTCAGCGCGCGTCGGGGTGCAGGTCATGGGTTGGGCAGCGGCGGCGCTTGCGAAGCCTAGGAGGCCGACGGCTGCCAGGACGGATCTCAGCATAGGACATACCCGATCGGACGGGGTTAGAAGCGGCTCTTGTATCCGATCCGGGTGGCCCCGACCCGCAGGCCCTGATCGTCGCTCCATTCCGCCTTGGGGCGCAGTTCGACGTCAAGCGCTTCATCGGTATCCGAGGCCGTGAAGTCCGAGGATGCGTTCGGGTTTCGTGCGAGGCGTACGGCCGGCCGTTCCAGTGTCGCCTGACGATGGAACGTCACAGACGGCGCGCGGGGTTGGGTTCGCATCTGCGGGGCGGCGGCGGTCGCCGTCGACGGCCAGGTTTGCGCCAGCGCGGGCAGCGGGGCCGCGGCGACGGCAGCGGCGGCGATCAGCAGGCTCAGCGGGCGGGACACGGGCGGCTCTCCATCGGTCGGTGGAACTCGCCCGGCAGAACCCCCGCCAATCTGATTGGTTTCACTGTGTAACGATCACCGTGATGTTAGCTTCGGTCGATCCGCGCCGCGAAGCATCCAGCGCTTGCATAGTGCGCGTGCAGATAGGCGGTCGCGGGGTTCGCCAGCAGCTGCGGGATGACTTGGTCCAGGTCGGCCGTCGGCGCGAGCTCGGCGTCGACCATCATGCCCCCGTCGTCGAAGGCGCGCAGCGACAGGAACTGTCGGGAGACGAAGGCGGGCGGCAGCTCTCCGGGTGCGAACACGGTGTCCGTGGCGGCCTCGCGGACGAAGATGGCGTGGGTGGCGCGAAAGCGCGTTCGCTCCGGCTGGTGCTCGTAGTTCAGCAGCAGAACGCTTTCGCCGATCGGCGCGTCGACCAGGGTCACGCGGCATGGCGCGCCCGCCGCCTCCACCTTGCGGCGTTGAACGCCCCGCTCGCTCAGTTCGGCGTCGGACAGGGCGAACAGCGGCTGGAACGCGGCGAGGGGCAGGGGGCGGACGACGAATGACATGGGAAGCTCCGAATTGAGATCCCGACCCTCGCCGCGTCGGCCGTCGCGGCCAATGTGGCGATGCCAACACAGGTCCGAAAGCCGCTAGAGGGCGTCGTGGAAGATGACCCCTAGCGTGTGCCGCCGGCCCGCGCGCAGGCGGCTGACCCCATGGCGCAGGTTGACCCGATAAACGCCGCGGCCGCCCAGGACCGGGCGGCGGCTGACGGGGAAGATCACCGCGTCGCCCTGGCCAAGCGGAACCACCTCGACCCGCGACTGCATCCGCGGCCGATGCTCGGTCAGCACGAACTCCCCGCCCTCGAAATCGCGGCCCGGGTCCGACAGCAACACCGCGGCCTGCAGCGGAAAGACGTGCTCGCCATAGAGGTCCTGGTGCAGGCAGTTGTAGTCGTCCGGCCCATAGCGCAGCAGCAGCGGCGTCGGCCGGGTCTGTCCGGCCGCATGGCAGCGGGCGAGGTAGCCGCTGTGATCGCTTGGGTAGCGCGTCGGCTCCCCCAGAACGGCCGCCCAGCGGTTGGCGATGTCGGCCAGTGGGGCGTAGAGCGCGGCCCGGAGTGCGGCCACCGGGCTCGGCAGGGGATAGCCGAAGTAGCGGTACTCGCCGCGCCCGAACCCGTGACGCGCCATCGTCACCGTGGAGCGAAACCCGTCGCCGTCGTAGCGTGCCGCCAAGCCTTCGCATTCGGTGCTGTTGAGCAGCCCTGGCAGTCGGGCGCAGCCGTGGGCGTCAAGGTCGCGCTCGACGGCGGTCCAGTCGATGTCTTGCAGGTTCATGGGGCCGGGATGGCTGTCCGCCGGAGCGGCGCCAAGGTCTCTCGCCAAGGCCATGTCCGGATTGCGCTAGCGCCGTGCGGCTTCTAGATGTCGGTCTTCGCGCAAGGAGCAGGCCGATGCGGCTGACGCTGGACAACCCGATCACCCGTTGTGTCCCCGTCGCCGGAATCCGCCATGTCTGCGCCTCTCGTCACCCTGGACAGCCTCAGCGCCGCCACGCCTGACGGCCGCCCGCTCTTCGACAACCTGACCCTTTCTTTCGGGGCTGAACGCACCGGCCTCGTCGGGCGTAACGGCGTGGGCAAGTCCACCCTCCTGCGTCTGATTCTGGGCGAGACGCCCCCCGCGGCCGGCAGTGTCGCCGCGCGCGGGCGCGTGGGCGTGCTGCGCCAGGCGCTGGCGCCGCCGCCTGGAGCCACCGTGGCGGACCTGTTGGGCGTCGCCGAACCGCTCGCGCGCCTGGCCCGGATCGCCGCCGGGCAGGGGGACGAGGCCGATTTCGCCGACGCCGACTGGACGCTGGAGGCGCGGCTCGCCGCGGCGCTTGCGGACCTGGGCTTGACCGACCTGGACCTGGCCCGCCCTGCACAGACCCTGAGCGGCGGTCAGGTCACGCGGGCCAGTCTCGCCGGCCTGCTGGTGGCCCAGCCCGACATGCTGCTGCTGGACGAACCGACCAACAACCTCGACGCCGAGGCGCGCGATCGCGTGGCTGCGGTTCTCGCGCGTTGGCCCGACGGCGCCATCGTCGTCAGCCACGACCGCGCCCTGCTGCGACCGATGGATCGGATCGTCGAGCTTTCGACCCTGGGCGCCCAGGTCTTCGGCGGGGGTTACGACCTCTACGCCCAGCGAAAGGCCGAGGAGGAGGCGGCCGCCGGGCGCGATCTCGCCGATGCGGAGAGGCAGGCCGCCCGTGTGGCGCGCGACGTCCAGGTCGCCGCCGAACGCAAGCAGCGCAAGGACGCCGCTGGCAAGCGCGCCCGCGCCCGGGGCGACCAGCCGAAGATCATGCTCGATTTTCAGGCTGGCCGGGCTGAGGCCAGCGGCGGCCGCGAACGCCGTCTGGCCGACAAGCTCGTGGGCGAGGCCGCCGCGGCCAAGACCGCCGCCGAGGCGCGGGTGGAGCGGGTGCGCCGGCTGGCCTTCGACCTGCCCCCGTCAGGCTTGGCGGCCGGTCGCACGGTCCTGGCCTTCGAGGACGTCGCCTTCGGTTACCCGGGTTCGGCGCCCCTGATCGCCGGGTGCGACCTGCGGATCCTGGGGCCAGAGCGCGTGGCGGTCTCAGGCCCGAACGGCTCCGGCAAGCCGACGCTGATCCGTCTGGCCGCTGGCGAACTGACGCCCACCGCCGGCCGCATCGTTCGTGGCGGACGCCTGGCGGTGCTGGATCAACAGACCGCGCTGCTGGGCGACGACGCCACGCTCGTTGCGGCTTTCCGGCGCCTGAACCCGACGGCCAGCGAGAACGCCGCCCGCGCCGCCCTCGCGCGCTTCCTGTTTCGCAACACGGCGGCGGACAAGCCGGTCGGAGCGCTGAGCGGCGGCGAGCGCCTGCGCGCGGCGCTGGCCTGCGTGCTCTTGGGCGAGGCGCCGCCCCAGCTGCTGATCCTGGACGAGCCCAGCAATCACCTGGACCTGGACTCCATCGGCGCCGTCGAGTCCGCGTTGGCCGGCTACGACGGCGCGCTGCTGGTGGTCAGCCACGACCGTGACTTCCTGGGCGCGATCAGGGTCGACCGCGAGATCAAGCTGGGGTCGGAAACCCCGCCGTGATCACGATCTCGCCCTCCGACGCGGCCAGGCGGTGCTTGGCGATCTCTCGGTACTCCGGCGATCCGGCCCAGGCCATGGCGCTGTCCCGGTCCGGGAAGGCCAGGATGACCAGCCGGCGCGTGTCCGGCGGCCCTTCCATCACCTCCGGGGCGTCGTTCACCGCCAGGATCTGGCCGCCGAACTGGGCGAAGATCGGCATGAACCCGGCCTCGTGCTGGGCGTAGCGTTCGCGATCGTGGATCGCGATCCGGGCCACGATGTAGTGGGTCATGCGGCCAACTCCCGTTTGACGACGCGAAACACCGCATTGGCCCGCGCGCAGGGCTGGCCGTCGGCGGTGACGAAGGCCTGGGTGAAGCAGAGCGTGCCGCCCGGCTTCACGAACGCGGTTTCGAACGCCAGCCATTGGCCGATCTGCGCCGCCCCCAGGAAATCGACGGTCAGATTGACCGTGACCAGGCTGGCGCCGCCGCCCAGGGTCCGCCCGCAGGACAGCCCCATCGCGTTGTCCGCCAGGGACGAGATCAGCCCGCCGTGGACGAAGCCGCGGCTGTTGGTGTGGGCGGCCGCAGCGCGCAGTCCCAGGACCACGATGTCCCCATCGAGCCGCCGATAGAGCGGCTCCCAGGGATCGGTGAGGGGGCTCTTGCGGTCGTGCCGCTCGAACCCCTCGGGAACGTCGGGGATCGCCTCCACGACGTCACGCGGCCGCCAGCCGCGCCAGGCTTTCCAGCGTGCCGATACAGGCCCGGGCGGCCTCGGCGCCCTTCAAGCGGAAGTGGTCCTGGAAGAAGGCGTTGTGGACCTCGGTCTCCTGGTAATTGTGCGGCGTGAGCACGACCGAGAACACGGGGGTCTCCGTGGCCAGCTGCACCTGCATCAGGCCCTGGACCACGGTCTGGGCGACGAACTCATGGCGGTAGATGCCGCCGTCCACCACGAACGCCGCGCCGACGACGGCGGCGTAGCGGCCGGTCCGGGCGAGCGTCTGGGCGTGCAGCGGGATCTCGAAGGCCCCGGGCGTCTCGAACCGCTCGACCGTCTCGGGCGGGAAGTCCAGCTTGGCGATCTCCTCCATGAAGCCCGTGTAGGACTCCCGGACGATGTCGGCATGCCAGAGCGCGTGGACGAAGGCGATGCGGCCGGCGCGGAAGGCGCCGTTGGCGGTGGGGAACTCCAGCGTGGGCTTGGAGGCAGCTTGGGTCATGGTCTTCTCCCTGACCGGGTTCAAAGGACCACGACTCAGGGGCAGGCCGATCGCGGGCGCAGGCGGAATCCCGCCGTCGCCGCGTTCGACCGTTCTCATAACCGGACTCTAACCGTCGGCCCCGGGATCGCACCGGAATCTGCTCGTCC
>JAIXTR010000459.1 GCA_027483845.1 Caulobacteraceae bacterium
GAGCAGGTCGGACAGGGCGCTGCGCTGGCTGCGCAGGACCGGCACGTGGCCGCTCTTGACGGTGTCCTTCAGCAGCTCCTTGTTCGGCGAGCCCGCGGTGATCTGGATGTAGTTCACCCCGGTGATGCCTTGCGGCTCCAGCGTCGCGTAGCTGTCGACCTTGATCGGCACGTCCGAAGTGACGCGGATGCGGGCGATGACGCGGTTGGGGTCGCTCTTGTCCAGCTCGATGCGGGTGACCTCGCCGACCTTGATGCCGTTGAAGTGCGCCTCGCCGCCTTGCGACAGGCCGCGGACGGGGCCGACGAACAGGACGTCGTAGAGGTCATAGTCGCGATTGAAGCTGATCTTGGCCAGCCAGACGGCGAAGATCACCAGGCCCATGAAGAGCGCCAGCGAAATGGCCCCGACCAGGGCGTAGTTGGCGTTTCTTTCCATCAGGCTTTCGTCCCATCTCGGGCGTCACGGGCCGCGCGGCCACGTGGCCCGAGGAAGTATTCACGGATCCAGGGATGATCTGAACGCTCGAGCTCGCGAACCGGCGCCGTGGCGACCACGTGTTTGTCGGCCAGCACCGCAACGCGGTCGGTGATCTCGTAGAGAGAGTCCAGGTCGTGGGTGATCATGAACACGGTCAGGTCCAGGCTGTCGGCCAGGTCGCGGATCAGCTCGTCGAAGGCGGCTGCGCCGATCGGATCCAGACCCGATGTGGGTTCGTCGAGGAACAACAGTTCGGGGTCCAGCGACAGGGCGCGGGCCAGGCCGGCGCGCTTCTTCATCCCGCCCGACAGCTCGGCGGGCTTCAGCGAGCCGGCGTCAGGGCGAAGGCCGACCATGGCGATCTTTAGATCGGCCAGCTCGTTGGCTTCCTTCCGCGACAGCTTGGTGTGCTCCATCATCGGGGCGGCGACGTTCTCCCGCACCGTCAGGTTGGAGAACAGCGCGCCGCCCTGGAAGAGGACGCCCCACGACCGTTCCAGCGCGCTCCAACGGCGCCGAGACGCGCGCCAGAGCTGCTGGCCGAAGACGGTGACCTGGCCCTCGTCGGGGTTGCGTAGGCCGATGATGGTGTTGAGCAGCACCGACTTGCCCGTGCCCGATCCACCGACCACGCCCAGGACTTCGCCGCGCTTGACGGTGAGGTCGAGGTTTTCGTGGATCACATGGTCGCCGAAGGCCGACCGGAGACCGCGCACCTCGATGGCGGGCCCCGATTGGTCGAGGAGATCCTCGTCTGAGATGGCGGCCTCGCCGCGCGCGTCGGTCATATGTCCAGCTGCATGTAGACGAGAGCGAAGGCGGCATCGATCATGATGACGGCGAAGATGGCGTGCACCACCGCGGCGGTGACGCGCTGGCCCAGCGACTGGACGTCGCCGCCCACCAGCAGACCCTGACGGCAACCGATGCCGGCCACGACCCCCGCCATCACCGGCGCCTTGGACAGCGCCACGTAGAGATGGGTGGGGCCGACGTTCTCGACAATCCGCTGCAGAAAGAAGGTCGGGCCGAGGCCCAGGGTGGACCAGGTGACCATCAGCCCGCCCAGGAGGCCGGCCAGGGTGGCCACGAAGGTGAGCAGGGGGATCGTCACCAGCAGGGCGACGAACCGGGGCAGCACCAGGGCCTCGAACGGATCGACGCCCATGACCTGCATTGCGTCGATCTCCTGCTGCATCTTCATCGAGCCGAGCTCGGCGGCGAAGGCCGACGCCGATCGGCCCGAGAGCAGGACGGCTGTGATCACGATGTTGAATTCGCGGATCACCGCGACGCCGATCAGCTCGACGGCGTAAACCTCGGCCCCGAACTGCTTGAGCATGTTGACGCCCAGCAGGGCCACGACGGCGCCGATGAAGAATGTGGTTATGGCGACGATCGGGATCGCATCCAGGCCCGCGCGCTCCATCTGGGTGAAGATCGGGGCCCATCGGATCTTCCGCGGCGCGACAAACAGATTCACCGCCGCGCGCACGGTGACCACCAGCAGGTGGCCCAGGAAGCCCATGGTGGTGATGAACTCGACGCCCAGGTCCACCACGCTGCGCCCGATGCGGATGGTCAGCTGGTGGAAGCCCTTGGGCTCGCGCCGCACCACGGGCTTCACCTTGACGGCGTTGCTCACCAGCTCGAGCAGGCGGCGGGTCTCGGGGCGCGAGGTCACGCGATCCAGGCTGAAGTGATCGCCGGCGGCGCGGACGATCGCAAAGGCGCCGGCGGTGTCCATGCGACGGACCGCCATCAGGTCGAACGTCGCGTCCGGGCTGTTGCCGATCTCCCGCGCCAGCGCCGCGCCGGCGGCGCCGAGCATGTTCGTGGTCCAGTCGCCACCAAGGATCACAGTCGGGTGATCCTTGTCGTTCTGCAGCTGGAACTCGGCGGGCTTCTCCATGTTGGTTTTGTTTCGGGGTGCGAGGCGACTGTCCAGCCCTGGCGTCCGAATTCGATCTCCCTCGTTCCCGACCTGCCGTACTGAGACAGCGCCAGGGCCGAACGTCCATATGGCGAAGGTTGTTCCTCACCATGATGTTCCGATCTCGCGTCCGCTACAGCGCCGCTCAGCCAAGTTTTGGTCCAAGTCAGGCGGGTAAGCATCCCCCCATTCCTGCCAAGGGCGCGACTCGTTAGCGTAGGAGTGGAGAGAGTGACGCAAATGATCGACCTCGCGGGGGCCTCTGGCGCGCGCTACCGCTACAGCCCCCTTGACGAGAACCGCTTCCTGCCGCCGGCAGGGGCGAACTACGTCATCGCCGAATTGACCGAAGAGGGGCCGCGGGTGGTCTACGCCGGGGAGACGGACAATCTCGCCAGCCAGACCTGGCGGTCGGATCTGGAAAAGGCGCGCCGCGACTATGCCGAGGCGACCGTGCTGACCCGGCTGAACGTCACCCGCGCTGTGCGGGAGGCCGAGCGTGCGGACCTCATCGAGCACTACCATCCGCCGTTGAACGGGTAGGGCGGTTCGGCCCATGCTGGGGCGTGAGCCCGCCGCCTCTCATCGTGATCTTCGGCGCCGCCGTCCGACGCGACGGCCGCCCGTCGTCCGCGCTGCTGCGGCGGATCGGCCATGGGCTCGACGCGGCGCGGACCCACCCGGAGTCGCCGGTCCTCTGTTCCGGCGGCGCGCTCCGGGCCGGGCCGACCGAGGCCTCGATCATGGCGCAGGTGCTCGCCGACCGAGGCGTGGCGAAGGCCCGGCTGATCCTGGACGAGCGCAGTCTGAGCACCCTCGACAATGTGGCGGCGGCGACAGCCCAGGTCACTTTCGGCGGCCACCCCTATGTCGTGGCCTGCAGCGACGCCTACCACCTGCCGCGGATCCGGCTGTTGCTGGCCGTTCACGGCGTTCGCAGTCGTCCCTGGCCGGGTCGCGATCAGGCGCCTTGGGGCCATGGGGCCGCCATGGGCCTTCGCGAGGCCCTGGCGATCCCGCATAATCTGGCGCGTGTGATGCTGCGCGGCCGGCGACCTGCGCCATCGTACGGTCCAACTCCAGCCAAAGACTGAGACATGGCTTCCGAACCGGAAAATCCCTTCGCGCGGAACAGCGCCTGGCCGCAGATGCCGCAGGCGCCGTTTCGGGTCGGCCCGCTTCCCAAAGCCGATCCGGCGCCCCCGACGCCGGCGACCGCAGCGCCGCAGACGGTGACGCCACTGTACACCCGGCCGTTGACGTCTGCGCCGGCGCCCGCACCCAGCGGCTTGATCACGCGTCCCCAACCCGCGGCGGCTCAACAGCCCGTGACGCCGCCGCCGTCGGCGCCGGTCCACGAACCGACTCCGGTCGCGGCGGATCCCATCCCCGAATCTGCAGCGCCGGAGACCTATTTCGAGATGCCGCCCTTGATCGTTCGGCCTCCGGGGTCGGAACGTCGGGCCGCGCCCCGCAAGTCCCCGTTGCCAGCGATCGCCGCCGCCGGCGCGGGCTTGGCCGCGGTTCTCGGTGTCGCCTATGCGCTGAACAAGGGTCAGGAAGCGGCTATGAGCCGTCCGGATCCGTCCGCTACCGTCGCGCCGGCGCCGATCGTCCCGGCCGTGCCGACGGCGCCCGCCGGGCCCGTCACGGACGCGCGCGTTACGCCGCCGCCGGCCGTCGAGGCCGCGAAGCCGCGTCTGGCGCCTCCTGCCGTTCGAGCCGCGCGGCCTGCGCCGACCGTCGCGCCAGTCGCCGCCGAACCGCCGCTGCTGTCGCTGCCTCC
>JAIXTR010000475.1 GCA_027483845.1 Caulobacteraceae bacterium
CATCAGGTCTTCTCGTCCGAGCCGACCATCGTGCTGCCCGATCCGGCTGAAGACTTCACGCTGCCCATGTTCATCGCGATGGACCAGCCGAAGCACGACGTGCAGCGCAAGACCGTCAGCCCCGTCGTCGCGCCGCCCAATCTGGCGGCCATGGAGCCGGTGATCCGTGAACGCGCCGCCGCGATCCTGGACAGCCTGCCGATCGGCGAAGAATTCGACTGGGTGGACAAGGTGTCCATCGAACTGACGACCATGACCCTGGCGACGCTGTTCGACTTCCCCTGGGAAGATCGCCGCAAGCTCACCCGCTGGTCGGACGTGGCCACGGCGGCCCCGGACAGCGGCCTGTTCAAGGGCACGACGCCGGAAGAGATCGAGACCGAGCGTCGCGGCGAACTCTTCGAGTGCGTCGAGTATTTCATGCGCCTCTGGAACGAGCGCGTGAACGAGCCGCCGCGCGGCGACCTGATCTCCATGCTTTGCCATGGCGAATCCACGCGGAACATGGACCGCATGGAATACCTCGGGAACCTGATCCTGCTGATCGTGGGCGGCAACGACACCACGCGCAACAGCATCACCGGCTCGGTCCTGGCGCTCAGCCAGAACCCGGACCAGGAACGCATCTTGCGCGCCGATCCCGAGAAGATGATCCCGAACATGGTCTCCGAGACCATCCGCTGGCAGACGCCGCTGGCCTACATGCGCCGCACCGCGCTGCAGGACTTCGAGCTGGGCGGCAAGACCATCAAGAAGGGCGACAAGGTCGCCATGTGGTACGTCTCGGGCAACCGCGACGAAGAGGTCATCGAGCGGCCCAACGACTACTGGATCGAGCGGCCGCGGGTGCGCCAGCACCTCTCGTTCGGCTTCGGTATCCACCGCTGCGTCGGAAACCGCCTCGCCGAGTTGCAGCTGAAGATCATCTGGGAAGAGATCCTGGCCCGCTTCCCGAAGATCGAAGTGGTCGGACCGCCGCGTCGCGTGCCGTCGGCCTTCGTGAAGGGCTACGAGTCGCTGCCGGTGATCATTCCGACCCGGAACTGATGCGCCACCCAGAGAAACCGGATCGGTCGCCGATCCGGTTTCTCCGAGCTTCGCTCTAGCGGCAGGATCTCAGCGCTTGGGCGCCGGCTTGCCGGACGCAGGCTTCGCGACCGCGGGCTTCGCGGGCGTATTCGCAGCCTTGGCCGCCGGCGTCGGGGGCGGCGCGATCGGTGCGAAGGGCTCGGGCGGCTTGTCCCAGGACCCCATCAGGCTGATCACGACCTTGGCCACGCTGTCGGCGGACACCACCGAGCCGCCGCCCACGCCCTCGCACACCACACGGTAGGCCGCATAGGTATCGGACGCCTCGCTTGCGGGCCCCCATTCCGGCTGCGGATTGACCTTGCTCACCAGCAGGCCTCCGGCGCGGGAGAAGGCGCTGAACTCGCGCCAACGGGTGCGCTGAGCCTCGCAGTCATACTCGGTGAGCGTTCGCACATAGCCCGGCTGCGGCGGATTTCCGCTGAGGATGTTCCGCTGCACCCGCACCGCCCAGGCCTTGCGCACCGGCGAGCCGGGTGTCCGCTCGATGCCCTCGGCGTCCATCACCGTCCAGGCGTCCGGGCCGGACTGGGTGATATAGAAGATCCGCGCCTCGGCGGCGCCGGCCGCGAACAGCGTCGCGGCCGCGATGGCTGTGCGGGCGATCAGGGGAACGAGCTGGCGGCGCATGCCCAAGACCTAGCCCGTTGCGGCGCATCGGCCAAGCCTGCGGGCGGGCGCGCCTCACGGTGCGGCGGGCTTGCGACCTGCGCCAGAGACCTCGCGGACCAGGAGATCCAGGGCGGCCGCTCGCGCGGGTCGGCGCACGCCCGCATCGGTTGAGAACTCCATCTGCAGGTCCGCGCCTGGATCGTAGGCCGGCCACGCCGACGCCGACCCGCAGGCGGGCTTGCCCGTCTTGGCGAACGCGACCCAGCAGGCCGACATCATCTCCGACATCGCCTTGTCCTCCACCGACATCAGCCGGGCCAGGACCGGCGTGCGGCTCCAGGACTGGAAGACGTAGGGAATTTCAGATCCGTGGCTCGCGCCAGGCACGGACCCCCGGCGGGCCGCCGCCACGTAGTCGAAGTAGTAGAGATAGCTGGGCTGTCCGGACGCGGCGGCCCCCGCGACCCAGCGTGACGGGGCGACGAACACGACATCGCCCAGCGCCTGACGCGTGAACTCGGCCTCGGAGGTGTCGGGGCCATACAGCGTCCGCAGCGTCGGCAACCGATCTCCTACGGCGGCCTCCAGCGCGCCAGTCGGCACGCCCAGGGTGGTCAGGACGCTGGCCTCGTTCGAATTGGCGCCGACGATCAGGCACGTCGTGCGCGCGGCCACTGCTGAACGCGGCGGCAGGCGGCTCGGTGACGAAGCGGCCGTCGATGAACGGCCCAAAGCCCAGACCACCCTGCAACCCGCCCTGCGCCGTCACCCATTCCTGGGCCGGCCTGGCGCGCAAGTCGTCGAGTGCGGCCGTTGGCGGCAGGCCAAGCGCCGCGGCCGCGCCGGACCCACGACGCTCGATCTCGGCCAGACCTGCGGGCCGCTGAAGCCCGCCGCCGGACTGGATGATAGCCTTGGCGAACAGCCCCTTGGTCGCGGGGTTTGCGAGCAGATACAGCACGCTGGAGCTGCCGGCGCTCTCCCCGAACACTGTGACGTTTCGCGGGTCGCCCCCGAACGCGGCGATATTGTCCCGCACCCATCGCAATGCGGCTGTCTGATCCATGAGACCGTAGTTGCCCAACGGCTCGCCCGGCTTCGCCGCCGCCGTCAGCGCCGGATGGGCGAAGAAGCCGAGCAGTCCCAGGCGATAGTTAAGGGTGACCAGGATCACGCCCTGCCGGGCGAACGCCGCGCCGTCGTAGAGGGGCGCGCCGCCATAGCCGAGGCGGAACGCGCCGCCATGGATCCACACCATGACCGGCAGGTTCTTGGCCCCCAGCGGCGCAAAGACATTCAGCGTAAGGCAATCCTCGCTCTGCGCCGGCGGCGCGCCCACGCCGGCCCCATCGCCACGCGCTGGCTGCGGACAGGCGGGTCCGACGGCGTCTGCCTGCCGGACGCCAGACCACGCCGGGGCGGGCTGCGGCGGCCGCCAGCGCAAGGCGCCAATCGGCGGCGCGGCGAAGGGGATGCCCTTCCAGGCCGAGACTCCATCGTCGGTTACGCCCGCCACCGCTCCGGCGGTGGTCCGCACGGTCTGGGCCACCGCGCCAGACGCGGGCCAGATCGCCAGCATAGCGCAAACGGCCGCCGCCCAGATCCCTCTCACGTTCGCCACTCCCGTTCGCCGCCCCGAGGCGGATTGTTCAATTGTTCAGACAATTTCTGGTTATTGTATCACAAATATTTCGCGTGCTATGGGCGTCCCAACAAATGCGCGCCGGTGTTCCGGCGAACGCGAAAACGGGGGAGCGAACATGGCGGGACTGATGCGTTGGGGTGTGGCGGGAGCGTTGCTTCTGGGCTCGCCGGCCGTGGCCCAACCAATGACCGCCGACGACACCGTCGTCACCGAACTGGTGGTCACGGCGCGCAAGCGCGAGGAGCGTCTGCAGGACGTGCCGGCGGCAGGCAGCGTGATCACGGCCGAGCGGCTTCAAGAGTCCGGCGGGGCCACCGACCTGCGCAACCTGACCAACCTGCTCCCCGGCGTCTCGCTGGTGGACAACGGCAATGTGAACAGCGAGTTCGCGATCCGCGGGG
>JAIXTR010000283.1 GCA_027483845.1 Caulobacteraceae bacterium
AACATCCAGGCCGGTGAGAAGACCTCGGTCAGCTACCGGCTGGAGGCCGTCAACCCAGGCGGCCACTCGTCACGCCCCGTGCCGGACAACGCCATCTATCAGCTGGCCCGCGCCATCGATCGCATCGCCGCCTACACCTTTCCGGTGCAGATGAACGACACGACCCGGGCGTACTTCACCAAGATGGCTCCGGTGGTCGGCGGCGAGATGGGCGCGGCCATGACCGCCATCGTCGCCGATCCGGCCGACGCCCGCGCCAACGCCGTGCTCAGCGGCGACGCCAACTACAACGCCATCCTGCGGACCACCTGCGTCGCCACCCAGATCTCGGGCGGCCACGCCCAGAACGCCCTGCCCCAACGGGCCAACGCCACGATCAACTGCCGCATCTTCCCCGGCGAGTCCGCGGCCGCCGTCCGCGACGCCCTGGTGAAGGCCGTGGGCGACGCCAAGGTCGAGGTGTCCCAGCCGCCAAAGGGGCGGGGCGAGAAGACCGCGCCGCCGCTGACGCCCCAGGTGGTCGGTCCCATCGAGAAGGTCTCGGCCCAGATGTGGCCGGGCATTCCGGTCGTGCCGATCCTGCAGGCCGGGGGCACCGACGCCGGGCCGCTGATCGCGGTCGGCATCCCCACCTACGGCGTCTCGGGCATCTTCTACGATCCGGACCTCGACCGGATTCACGGCCTGAACGAGCGGATCGGGGTCAAGTCGCTGCTGGACGGGCGCGAGTTCAGCTACCGGCTGGTCAAGCTCTACGCCCAGTCCAAGTGACGGGCCGCATGAGCGCCACCCGCCTGTGGATCGCCGCCAGCCATGACACCGCTCATCGCAACGGCGGTTGGGCCTTCGTCCGCGTCGGCGCCGAGACGGTGTCCCGGGCCGGCGGCGACCGCCGCACGACCCGGGCGCGCACGATCCTCTCTGGCTTCATCGCGGCCTTGAAGGATCTGCCCGCGGGGACGGCCCTGGCGGTCGTCGCGCCGCGCACCGACGCCCTGATCCTGCACACCCTGCTCAAGCCGCCGGCCGATCCGCCGCCGGAGGAGCAGGACCTGCGCGCCGTGCTGACGGGCGCCCTCGCCGGCAAGACGTGGACCCTGGCGGTCAGCGACCCGGAAAGCCCGACGCCGGCCGCCTTCGTTACCGCCTGGGCCGACACCGCCAGCGAGAAGGCCAAGATGGGCGGCGCCTTCGCCATCGCCATCCCAAAGACCAATCTGGCCAAGGTGAAGGGCCTCTAGCGCCCTGCGACCGCGGCGACACCGCCGTCGAACGAAGTGTTATCCATCCCGCGGCATACTGACGTTACATGGCCGCCCCTGAGACGGCCGCAGGATGAAACGCCAATGTCTCGCATCACCGCATCCCGGCGGTCGATCAACGACCACTTCGAACCCGACGAAGACGTCGACCCGAAGATTCAGCGCCAGCTGCGCGGGAACCTCGAACAGATCGACTACGCCGCCTACGCCGCCAATCGGAAGGTCCTCAGCAGTTCGCTGGCGCATCTCGACGCCGAGCAGTTCCAGCGTCTCGCCGCCGCCGCCGCCGTGGCGCGCGCCCGCTGGGTCATCGGCGCCCTCGCCGTGACCGATGGCGGCCAAGCGCCCACCCCCAACCAGGTCGACGGCGTCGCCCACCTGCGCAAGACTTACGAGGAACTGACCGAGGCCTACGACGCCATGCGCCGCATGGTCGAGCGCGGCTACATCACCTACACGCCCTCGCCGACCTGAGGCGCTCCGGCTCTAGCGGAGATCGGTCATCCAGATGCGCAGCGCCCGCAGGAACGGCAGCACGTCGCGGAACTCCTTCTGGGTGAAGCCTTCGCGCAGCTTCTCCACCTTGGGCCGGATCGCGGCCATCGAGCGCGCATAGGCCTCGCGGCCGTCCGCCGTCATCCGCACGCGCTTCTTCCGGCGGTCGGCCACGCAGGGTTCGACCGAGACCAGCTTCGCGCCTTCTAGCCGCTGAAGCGTGTTGGTGATCGCGCCCGGGGTCATCTTCAGGGCGTTGGCGATCGCGGCCGGCGTCAGGTCCTCGCCCCGCCGCGCGATCAGGCTCAGGACCTCGTACTGCGGATAGCTCAGGCCGACCGGCAGGCTGCGCGAGATCGCCGTCCGCACGCCGTGCTCGATCAGGCTGATCTCGTCGAACACCTGCACCTCCGGGTGTTCCTCGATCACCGACGCCATAGCCCCTCCGTCCGATCCCCGGCCGATAGCGCAGTCTCGACTTCAATGTTGAACGAGTTATTTCAATCTTGAAGGATCACGCCCGGTCGCCCGGCCTGCCGACCTCGCGGGCCGCACGCCGTTCAACGACATGGTGAGCCGCACGGGCCTCTGCAAGAACGTTGTGCGGCGAACCGCGCCGATGCCGGCGGCGCGTCTAGCGGACCGCGGCGTCGCGCGTTTCCTGCAGGCCGCGCCGGGCCAGTTCGTCGGCGCGCTCATTGTGCTCGTGGCCGGCGTGGCCCTTCACCCAGCGCCACTTCACATCATGCCGCGCACGGGCCTCGTCGAGGCGGCGCCACAGGTCGTCATTTTTCACCGGCTTGCCGTCGGCGGTCTTCCAGCCCCGGCGTTTCCAGTTGTGGATCCACTCCGAGATCCCCTTCATCACGTACTGGCTGTCGGTGTGCAGCTCGACCTGGCAGGGCTTGGTCAGGGCTTCCAGCGCCGCGATGGCGCCCATCAGCTCCATCCGGTTGTTGGTGGTCTGCAACTCCCCGCCGGACAGCTCCTTGCTCTTGCCCCCGTGCATCAGGATCGCGCCCCAGCCCCCCGGCCCGGGATTCCCGGAACAGGCCCCGTCCGTGTAGATCACGACACCCGGCGTCATGCGCTTGGCGCGCCGAACAGGACCAGGTCGGTCGAGGACCGGTGGACGGCCAGCTTGCGCTCGTACTCCAGGGGGTCCTTGGGCTTCACCAGCGCCCCCGCCGGGGTCGCCCCCCAGTCATACAGCCGGGTCAGGAAGAACCGCATCGCCGCGCCATGGGCCAGCACCGGCAACGCCGCGCGCTCCGCGTCACTCAACGGCCGAAGCGCCTCGTAGCCGCTCAGAAACTGCCGCGCCGCGGTGATGTTGAAGCTGCCGTCGGGCTCGAAGCACCAGGCGTTCAGCGCCACCGCCACGTCGTAGGCCAGGGCGTCCGTGCACGCGAAATAGAAGTCGATCGCGCCCGAGAACAGGCCGCCCGTGAAGAACACATTGTCGGGGAAGAAGTCGGCGTGGCAGACGCCGGTGGGCAGGTCCCTGGGCCACCGCCCGGCCAGCATCGCCAGGTCGGCCGCGATGGTTCGCGAAAGGCCCGGCTTCAGGCCCTCGGCCGCGCTTTCCAGACCCTGGAACATCCCGGCCCACGCGGCCTGGCCCAGGTCGTTCTCACGCGTCAGCGGGAACCCTTCGCCGGCGAGGTGCAGTCCGGCCAGCCCGCCACCCGCCTCCCGGCAATGCGCCGCCGTCGGTCGCCGCACCGACAGGCCCGAAAGGAACCCGGTGATCGCGCACGGCTTGCCGCGCACGTGCTTGATCATCCGCCCCTGCCGGTCCGCCATCGGCTCCGCTGACGGATAGTCGTGCCGCGCCAGCCAGCGCATCAGATCCAGGAAATACGGCAGGTCGTCGGGGTTCGTTCGGGCCTCGTAGACCGTCAGGATGAAGCGCCCGGCCTCGGTCTCCAGCAGGAAGTTGGAGTTCGACACCCCCTCGGCGATCCCCTTGAACGCCAGGGGCGCGCCCAGGTCGAAATCGGCCAGCAGCGTCGCCAGTTCGTCGTCGGTGATGTCCGTATAGACCGCCATCCGCTCCCGATGGGGGACGTCGCGCAGGCGGTCAAGACGTTGCCGGCTCCACCGGCCGCCACGCCGCCTAAGCCACCGCCCGCGGCAGCTTGAACGTCACGGTCTCGCGCGCCGTGTCGATCTCCTCGACCGTCACCTGATAGGTCTCGCTCAGACGGTCGATCACGCCCTGGACCAGCACCTCCGGCGCCGAGGCGCCGGCGGTGACGCCCAGCACCCGAACGCCGGCGATCCACGCCAGGTCCAGCGCCGAAGCGTCGTCGATCAGATAGGCCCGCGCCCCGGCCCGCTGACCGACCTCGGCCAGCCGCACCGAGTTCGACGAGTTCGCGCTGCCCAGCACCAGCATCGCCTCGGCCCGCGCCGCGATGGCCTTCACCGCCTCCTGGCGGTTGGTGGTGGCGTAGCAGATGTCTTCCTTATGCGGCAGGGAGATGTCCGGGAAGCGCGCCTTCA
>JAIXTR010000108.1 GCA_027483845.1 Caulobacteraceae bacterium
CCCCCCAGGTTGTCTGGACGCGCCTCGTCGACGACCTGGAGACCCCGGTCTCGGCCTTCCTGAAGATCGGACACGGCAAGCCGTACGCGTTCCTCTTCGAGTCGGTCGAAGGCGGGGCTTTCCGCGCCCGCTACTCGATCATCACGCTCAATCCCGACCTGGTCTGGCGCTGCCGCGGCGATCAGGCCGAGATCGCCACGGGACCGGCCGACATCGCCGCGAACCGCTTCGTCGCTCAAGACGGCGGGGCGCTGGACAGCCTCCGCGACCTGCTGGCCGCCTCCCGGATCGAGCTGCCGCCTGGCTTGGCGCCCATGGCCGCCGGCGTCTTCGGCGCCCTGGGCTACGACACCATCCGGCTGGTCGAGAAGCTGCCGGACATCAACCCCGATCTGTTGGGCCTGCCCGACGGCGTCATGGCCAGGCCCTCGATCGTCGCGATCTTCGACGCCATCGCCCAGGAGATCCTGCTGGTCACAGCGGTGCGGCCCGACGGATCGTCCGCTAAGGCGGCCTATGCCGCGGCCCAGGCGCGCCTGCAGGCCGTGGCCGACGACCTCCGCAAGCCCGCTCCACCGCTCACCGGCGCCGCGCAACCGCAGCCGGACCGCTTCACCACGCCGGTCAGCCGCGAGGACTACCGGGGCATCGTCGATCGGGCGAAGGACTACATTCGCGCGGGCGACATCTTCCAGGTGGTGCCCAGCCATCGTTTCCGCGCGCCGTTCGAGCACGACCCGTTCGCCCTCTATCGCTCCCTGCGCCGGACCAACCCGTCGCCGTTCCTGTTCTTCCTGGATTTCGGCGACTTCCAGCTGGCGGGCTCGTCGCCCGAGATCCTGGTCCGCCTGCGTGACGGCAAGATCACCATCCGCCCAATCGCCGGCACCCGCCCCCGCGGCGCGACGCCGGAAGAGGACCGTCGCCTCGAGGAAGAGCTGATCGCCGATCCCAAGGAACGGGCCGAGCACCTGATGCTGCTGGACCTCGGCCGGAATGACGTCGGCCGGGTCGCGATGCTGAAGCAGGCCGGCGCCAACGCCCCCGCCCAGCCCACCCGGGCGCCCCGCGTGCGGGTGACAGACAGCTTCTTCGTCGAGCGCTACAGCCACGTGATGCACCTCGTGTCGAACGTCGAGGGCGACGCGCCTGAGGGTCTCGACCCCGTCGATGTCGTCATGGCCGCCCTGCCCGCCGGCACGCTATCGGGCGCGCCGAAGGTTCGAGCGATGGAGATCATCGACGAGCTGGAGATCGAAAAGCGCGGGATCGGCTACGCCGGCGCCGCCGGATACTTCGGCTCCGACGGATCGGTCGACACCTGCATCATCCTGCGCACCGCCCTGTTCAAGGACGGCATGATGTACGTCCAGGCCGGCGGCGGCGTGGTGGCCGACAGTGACGCTGACGCCGAATACGACGAGACCCTCCACAAAGCCCGGGCGCTGCGCTGCGCCGCCGAAGAGGCCTGGCGGTTTATCTGACCGCCGACGCCGGCCCCGCTAGCTCGGAGCGCCTTGCACGACGTGCTCCGTCTGCACCGCCGGCGCCAGCACCATGACGGTCGCGAAGATCACCGACGTCACGGCCAAGGCCGTGGCGGCCGCCAAGGCGGGCCACATTGGGTCGCGCCGCGGGGCTGGGTTGAGAAGCGCCCGCGCTCGCGCCACCTCGCTCGGGTCAAGGGCCGAATCGCGCAACGTCATTCGCGCAGCATCCCGCTTGGCGCGCGCCGCGGCAAAGCCTATGGAACCCGCATGATCCTGGTGATCGATAACTACGACAGCTTCACCTACAACCTCGTTCACTACCTGAACGAATTGGGGGCGGAGACGGTCGTCCATCGCAACGACGCGCTCACCGTCGAAGAGGCCCTCGGCCTCCGGCCGGAAGCCGTGCTGTTGTCGCCCGGGCCGCGTGCGCCAGATGAAGCCGGTATCTGTCTCGGGCTCATCGGCCAGGCGCCGGAATCTCTGCCAATCCTCGGCGTCTGCCTCGGCCATCAGGCGATCGGACAGGCTTTCGGCGGCGACGTCGTCCGCGCCCGCGCCCTCATGCATGGGAAAACCAGTCTGATCCATCACACCGATACCGGTGTCTTCGCAGGGTTGAAAAACCCCTTCACGGCGACGCGGTATCACAGCCTGTCGGTGGAAAAGGACGATCTGCCGCAGGTGCTGGAGGTCACGGCCCGTACCGAGGACGGCGAGATCATGGGCATTCGGCACAAGACCCGTCCCATCCACGGCGTCCAGTTCCACCCCGAGTCCATCGCAACGGAATGCGGCCACGCGCTGCTGGGGAATTTCCTAGACCTCGCCGGCGTCAAGCGCCTCGCCCAGGTCTGACCGCGTCACCCCATGTCCGACGCCTTCAAGCCGCTACTTTCGCGCCTCGCCGACGGCGGCACCCTGTCGGAGGATGACGCCGGCGAGTTCTTCGCCGCCTGTCTTCGCGGCGAGCCGACCCCGGCCCAGGTCGGCGCGGCGCTGACCGCCATGCGAATGCGCGGCGAGACGCTGGGCGAGATCACCGCCTGCGCCCGCGCCATGCGCAAGGCCGCCATTCACCTGGAACCGCCCTATCCCACCATCGACGTCTGCGGCACGGGCGGGGACGGGCTGCACACCTACAACATCTCCACCGCCGTCGGCTTCGTGGTCGCCGGTGGCGGGTTGAAGGTCGCCAAGCACGGCAATCGCGCACTGTCGTCCAAGTCCGGCGGCGCTGATGTGCTCTCCGAGCTCGGCGTGGCCATCGATGCGGGCCCCGAGCGCCAACTGAAGGCGCTGGACGAGGCCGGCATCTGCTTCCTCTACGCCCCGGCCCACCATGGCGCGATGCGCCACGTGTCGCCGATCCGCAGCGAGCTCGGCTTCCGCACCATCTTCAACCTCCTGGGGCCGCTCACCAATCCGGCGGGCGCCAAGCGTCAGGTCGTGGGCGTGTTCGCCGAGCGCTGGGTGGCGCCGCTCGCCCAGGTGCTGGGCGCCCTTGGGTCGGAGCGGGCGTGGGTCGTCCACGGCGGGGGCATGGACGAGATGTCCACCACGGGCGAGACCAGCGTGGCCGAGTACCGCGAGGGCCAGGTCCGCCTCTTCACCGTCACGCCCGAAGCCGTCGGCCTGCGTCGCGCGGCGCTGGCGGATCTGACCGGGGGCACGCCGGCGCAAAACGCCGACGCCTTGCGCCGGGTGCTGCAGGGCGAGCCGGGCGCCTATCGCGATATCGTGCTGCTGAACGCCGCCGCCGCCTTCCTGGTGGGGGAACGGGTCGAGACCCTGCGCGAGGGCGTCGAATTGGCCGGTCAGGTCATCGACGACGGCCGCGCCCAGGCCGCCCTGGACAAGTTGGTCGAGATCGCCCCCCTGGTTCGCGCGGACGCATGAGCGACATCCTCGACAAGATCGCCACCTACAAACGCGAAGACGTCGCCGCGCGGAAGGCCGCACGCCCGACCATTCCGACCGATGGCGCATCGCCGCCCCGTGGCTTTCGCGCCGCGCTGGAGCGCGCGCATGGGCCTGGCCGGCTGGCGCTGATCGCCGAGATCAAGAAGGCCTCCCCGTCCAAGGGGCTGATCCGCGCAGACTTCGATCCGCCGGCGCTGGCGCAGGCCTACGAGGCGGGCGGCGCCGCCTGTCTCTCGATCCTGACGGACGGCCCGAGCTTCCAGGGCGCCGACAGCTATCTGTCCGCCGCGCGCGACGCCGTCGCCCTGCCCTGCATCCGCAAGGACTTCCTGGTCGACCCGTGGCAGGTCGCCGAAAGCCGGGCCCTCGGCGCCGACGCCATCCTCGTGATCCTGGCGATGGTCGACGACGCGCTGGCCGCTGAGCTGATGTCCGAAGCCCGCCGCCTCGGCATGGATGCGCTTGTCGAGGTGCACGACGAATCCGAGATGGCCCGCGCCGGCGCCCTCGGCGCCGACCTGGTGGGGGTCAACAACCGCGACCTGCGGACCTTCATTGTGGATCTCGCTGTCACCGAGCGGCTCGCGAGCGCCGCGCCGGCTGGCGCCCTGCTGGTGACCGAGAGCGGTCTCTTCACCGCCGCGGACGCCGCGCGCCTCGAACGCGCGGGCGCGAGCGCTATGCTGGTCGGCGAAAGCTTGATGCGTCAGGACGACGTGACCGCCGCCACGAAAGCTCTGCTCACCGCGGCTTGACGCCGGCCGACCTTGGCGCTGGCTCTCCTGTTCTCCGCCAGACGCGAATCCCTCAGCGCTTACCCGCGCCTACGCCCTCATTCGAGCGTGGCCGCGTTTTCGATCTCCTTGTTTTCACGCCGCTTTTCGGACCGTTTCTCTGTAACTTGACATTGACGGAGAACGCCTAGAGAACATCGACAGAAGTTGGCGCTTTGTTCTTTGAGGTCCCGCAATGCTTACCCGCAAGCAGCATGAATTGCTCATGTTCATCCATGAGCGGATCAAGGAATCCGGCGTCTCGCCTTCCTTCGATGAGATGAAGGAGGCGTTGGACCTGGCGTCGAAGTCGGGGATCCACCGGCTGATCACGGCGCTCGAGGAGCGCGGCTTCCTCCGGCGCTTGCCCCACCGGGCCCGGGCGCTGGAAGTGGTGAAGCTGCCGCAACAGGCGACGCCGACCGCCCCGCCCAAGGGCCGCGCCCCGTTCAAGCCGCAGTTCGTCGAGGCCGGCGCCGTTGTCCCCGCCGCCGCCAACGACACGCGCGAACTGCCGATCCTGGGCAAGATCGCCGCCGGCACCCCGATCGAGGCGATCCAGCAGGAACGCGACCGCATGCCGGTGCCTGAAAGCATCCTCGGGGCGGGCGAGCACTTCGTGCTGGAGATCGCCGGTGACTCGATGATCAACGCCGGCATTCTTGACGGCGACTTCGTGGTTATCCGCCGGACCGACAGCGCCGTCTCCGGCGACATCGTCGTGGCCCTGGTGGATGGCGAGGAAGCCACCCTGAAGCGCCTGCGGAAGAAAGGCGCCTCTGTCGCGCTCGAGGCCGCCAACCCCGCCTACGAGACCCGCATCTTCGGCCCCGATCGCGTCGCGGTGCAGGGCAAGCTGGTGGGTCTGATCCGCCGCTACCACTAGGTCCCGTCGCCCGGCGCGACGAAGACGAAATCCACTCGGAACACCCGCTCGCCACGCCCGTGGCGGGCGGTGTCCATGAGGGCCGCAAGCGACGCGAAGCCCCCCTCTTGAGCCATGGCCTCAGTCACGTCCGCCAGGTCGATTTCCTGAAGCCGGGTCACCTCGATGTGCCCGTCGAGCAATCGATAGCGACCGCCGAGCCTGACCCGCGGCGTCAGCCAGATGCGTACGCTGGTGGTTATCTCCCCGGAGCGCACACGTTCGCGCAGCGCCTTGGCGAACATCATCGCGGGTCGTAGCCCCAGGTCCATGGCCGCCGCCCGCGCAGGTCCTGCGCCCAGACGATCCGCCAGCCCGTGCCGTCCCGGTAGAGCTCCGCGGAGCCACCGCGCGCGAAGTCAGCGCCGGTCAGCACCAGCGGGGCGGCGCAGGCGTCAGGACGGAATGTATTGCGCAGGACGACGACGTCCGCGCCCGCGCACAGGGCCTCCAGCCGCCCGTCCTTCAGCGGTCGCCTCAGATTCCAAGCCGCCGCCAGCTTCGCCGGCGCCGCTGACTCCGGCGAGCAACTCCACGCATCGCAGGCGAACCGCTTGTCGCGCTCCGCTTCGCTGATCAGCGGCGTCAGACCGCGCCGCCGGGACCACAGCTCCGCGCCGAACAGCTTCACATCCGGCCGCAGCAGCACCGCGTCATGCCCCTCCCGCACCGCCACGGCCGCGCCGTCCGCCGAGATCCACACATCCGGCGCCGGTGGCCGCGGGGCCCACAGGATCGCCAGCGCCAGCGGCAGGCCCGCCCATCGCAACGGCCCCTTCCACAAGCAGACGAACAGCAGGCCCAGGAAGCTGACAGGCAGCACCCAGTCTGGCGCGCTCGGCACCACGATCTGCGCCGCCGGCGCGCCGGCGGCCACGGCGGCGATGCGGTTCATCAGGCCGATGGACCACCCCGCCACCTCCAACGGCGCCTGTCCCAGGCCGAGCGGCGTCAGCGCGGCGCCCAGCGCCAGCCCGGGCATCATCAGGAAGGACGAAATCGGCGCCACCGCCAGGTTGGCGAACAGCCCCCAGGTCGACACCCGCTTGAAGTGCTGAATGGCGAAGGGACCGGTGGCCAGCCCGGCCACGAAGCTGACTGCGATACTGGCCAGGGTCCAGGTCACAGCGCCCTGCGCCAGCCGGATCGGCCACGGGACCTCGATCTCCTTCACCGGCTGCGGCCAGATTTCGGCCAGGGCGACCAGGGCGGCGGTGGCTGCGAACGACATCTGGAAGCCGGGCTCGGTCACCGCCTCCGGCTGCAGCAACAGGACCCCCATGGCCGCCAGCGCGAGCGCGTGCAGGCTGATCGCCTGTCGGTCCGCCAGGATCGCGGCGAAGGCCACGCTGGCGGTGATCGCCGCCCGCTCGGCCGGCGGCGGCGCCCCCGACAGCAGCAGATACCCACCGACCGCCGCCAGTCCCACGAGTGCGGCGACCTTCTTCCCCGGCACGCGCAACGCCAGCCAAGGCCACGCGGCCACGACCAGGCGCGCCGCCGCAAACGCGAACCCACCCACGATGGCCATGTGCAGGCCGCTGATCGAGATGATGTGCGCCAAGCCGGCGGCCCGCAGGTTGTCGACCTGCTCGCGCGGGATGAAAGCCTCATGGCCCGTCGTCATCGCCGCCGCCAAACCGCCGGTCTCGGGGCCGAGCGCGGCGACGATCTTTTCCGTCAGGCTCCAGCGGGCGGCGTTCACCGCCATGGTCACCCGCAGACGCCAGGGCGCCGCGGCAGCGGGTGTCACGACCTCGGGCTCGCGCAGCGCCAACCCGACCGCGCCCACGCTCTCGAAATAGGCGTCGCGCGCGAAGTCGTAGGATCCAGGGCTGGCCGGCGGCGGCGGCGGGTTCACGATGGCCAGGAGGCGGATCGCCTCGCCAGGTCGAGGCAGCGCCATGTCGGGGCGCAGGGTGACTCGACTGCGAATCGGCGTCGCCTCGGACGGCCAGTTCCCGACGCGAATGGGCGCCAGCAACAGTCGCTGCCCGCTCTCGCCCGGTTGGGCGACATCGACCACCCAAGCCTCGATCGTCTGGGGTCGCGCCCCTGCCTGCGCCACCGGCGCCCTGACCGCCTCGGTCCGAAGCTTGGCGACCGCGAATCCGCCGACGGCGCAGGCGCCAAGCGCCAGCGCCACGGTCGCGGTCCGCCAGGCGCTCCAGCGCAGGGCGATCAACAG
>JAIXTR010000247.1 GCA_027483845.1 Caulobacteraceae bacterium
ACCCCCCAAGAGGCCGCCTTCCGAGCCAAGGCGCGCGCGTGGATCGAGGCCAATGCGCCCAAGCACCTGGAGGCCGAGCTGAAGCGCGCCGGCTTCGCCTCGTCCGGCGTCGAGAGCGAGGACCCCATGTCCGCCTCCAAGGCCTGGCAGAAGAAGAAGGCCGAGGCCGGCTGGGCGTGCCTGCACTGGCCCAAGGAATACGGCGGCGGCGCCTACACCCCCATCGAGCGGGTGATCTGGGGCCAGGAGGAGGGCGCCTATGGCGCGCTCTCGGGGCCATTCATCATCGGCCACGGCATGTGCGGGCCGACGGTCATGGCCTGGGCGGGGGAAGAGCATAAGCAGCGGCTGCTGCCGCCGCTGGCCTCGGGCGAAGAGATCTGGTGCCAGCTGTTCTCCGAACCGGCCGGCGGATCGGACCTCGCGGGCCTGCGCACTAAGGCCGAGCCGGCCACGGACGGCTCCGGCGACTGGATCATCAACGGCTCGAAGGTGTGGACGAGCGGCGCACAGCACTCGCAGTGGGGCCTCCTGATCACCCGGACGGACCCGAACGTGCCCAAGCACAAGGGCCTGACCATGTTCTTCCTGCGGATGGACAGTCCCGGGGTGGAGGTGCGGCCGATCAAGCAGGCCAACGGCCAGTCCGGCTTCAACGAGGTGTTCTTCAACGACGTCCGCATTCCCGACAGCCAGCGGCTGGGGGCGGTCGGCCAGGGGTGGGAGGTCTCGCTGACCACCCTAATGAACGAGCGGCTCTCCATCGGCTCGGGCATGTCCACGGGCTTCCCGGAGCTGTTCCAGTTCTGCCTGGAGGCCGAAATCGACGGCCAGCCGGCGGTGGACGACGCGTCCGTCCGCTCGCGGCTGGCGCAGCTGGCGGTCAAGCAGTCGGGCCTGAAGTACACCGGCATGCGGGCGATCACCGCGCTGTCCAAGGGCCAGACCCCGGGGCCTGAAAACTCGATCGGCAAGCTGGTGGCCGGCGCGACCATGCAGGACCTGGCGATGTTCGCCCTGGACCTGCAGGGCCAGGCCGGCGTGATCCAGGACGCGGACAGCCCGATGAACGGCCGCTTCCAGGCGATGCTGCTGCGCTCGCCCGCCACCCGCATCGAGGGCGGCTCGGACGAGATCCTGCGCAACATCATCGGCGAGCGGGTGCTGGGCCTGCCGGGCGACATCCGCGTCGACAAGACCGTCGCCTTCAAGGACATCCCGACCAGCGGCCGGGCCCAGGCATGAGCTATCCGCTGCCGAACCTGTCCACCGACCTGACGGGCCAGGTCGCCCTGGTGACCGGCGCTTCGTCGGGCCTCGGCCTGCGGTTCGCCAAGGTGCTGGCGAGCCGGGGGGCGAAGGTGGCCCTGGCGGCGCGCCGCCTCGACCGGTTGGAGGCGCTGGCCGCCGAGATCCGCGCCGAGGGCGGAGAGGCGGTCGCCATCGCCATGGACGCCACCGACGCCGACCAGCTGATCGGCGCGGTCGCCCAGGCGGAGGCGGCGCTAGGCCTCGTCACCATCCTGGTCAACAACGCCGGCATCCCCGACGCCCAGCGCGCGCACAAGATGTCGGTCGAACTGATCGATCGCGTGCTGGACATCAACGTCCGCGCCCCCTTCATCCTGAGCTGTGAGGTGGCCCGCCGGCTGATCGACGCCAAGACGCCCGGCCGGATCGTCAGCATCGCCTCGGCCGCGGCCTACGATTACGCGGGCAACGGGGCGGCGCTCTATTCGATCAGCAAGTCGGCGGTGGTGCGGATGACCGAGACCCTGTCTGTCGAGTGGTCGAAGTTCCACATCAACGTCAACGCCATCGCGCCGGGGGCCTTCGCCTCGGAGATGATGGACGGGATGCTGGAGCGCATGGGCGACATCTCCCAGCACTTCCCCCGCAAGCGGATCGGCGACCCCGCCCAATTGGACTCGGCCCTGATCTATCTGGTGTCGCCGGTGTCGGACGCGGTCACGGGGACCTGCATCCGCGTCGACGACGGGCAGGGCAGGCGCTAAGCTCCGTCGAAAAGGGAGTACGCCGAATGGACCTGAAGCCGGGCTCGCGCTGGAGAAGCGCCGTGTGCGACGGGGAGTTCGTGGTCGTGCGCCCGCCCAAGAGCCCGGTCAGCCTGGAGGCCGGCGGCCATGCGGTGATCCCGCACGGCGAGGCGCGGGCCGGCGACCTGGTTCTGTCCGACGCCCACTCTGCGGGGGTGCTGGCCGGCAAGCGCTACGCCGATGCCGAGACCGGGATGGAAATCCTCTGCTCGAAGGCGGGCCAGGGCTCGCTCAGCGTGGATGGTCGCGCCATCGGCGCCACGGAGTCCAAGAAGCTGCCCTCGTCCGACTGATGGACACCGCCCTGCTGCTCGACATGGCGGCCGACGCCGCGCCGGATCGGCTGGCGCTGGGCGGGCGGGCCGATGGGCTGACCTTCGCGGAGACGCGCCGCCGCGCCCGGGCCAGCGCGGCCTGGCTGGCGGCGCAGGGCGGGGAGACGGTGGCGTTCCTGGGGCTGAACGGCCCGGACCTGCCGGTGGCCCTGTTCGCGGCGGGCCTGCTGGGCAAGCCCTTCGCGCCGCTGAACTACCGCCTGCCCAATGCGGACCTGAACCGGCTGCTGGCCCGGACGGCGCCGTCGGTCGTCATCGTGGACGACGACATGCTGGGCCGGCTGGACGCCCATCCTGGTGTCACCGCCGTATCCCGCTCGGCGTTCCAGGCCGCCGGCCTGGCGGACAGCGCGGACCCGCCGTCGGCGGCTGAGCCCGGCGTCGCCGTGATGCTGTTCACCAGCGGCACGACGGGCGAACCCAA
>JAIXTR010000648.1 GCA_027483845.1 Caulobacteraceae bacterium
AAGCGCATCTCCGACCTCTACGCCATGGGCAACAAGGTTGCGGACGGCGCGGCGATGATGACCGACACGACGGTCGAGCGCCGCATACTGGGGACTGCGGCTCCCCGCCACTTCAACAAGCCGATCGCCGAGGCGGTCTACGCCAACATCCAGGCGGTGGGGCTGCCCAAGTGGACGGCCGACCAGCAGGCCTTCGCCAAGGCCGTCCAGAAGGAGGTCGGGGCTGAGAAGACCGACGGTCTGGCCACCGAGCTCAAGAAGCTGGAGCCGCCGGCCGAGAAGCCGGAGAGCGGCGGGTCGGATGACATCGGCGACATTTCCTGGACCGTGCCGACCATCACCCTGAACTATCCGTCCAACATCCCGGGCCTGGCCGGCCACAGCTGGATGAACGCGATCTCGATGGCGACGCCGATCGCGCACGACGGCGTTGTGGCGGGGGCCAAGGTCATGGCCATGACGACGCTGGACCTGATGCTGCGGCCCGACCTGCGGTCGGCGGCCAAGGACTACTTCACCAAGGTGCAGAACAAGGACGAACACTACGTCCTGATGATCCAGCCCAGCGATCAGCCGGCGGTCGAGATCAATACCGACGTCATGGCCCAGTTCCGCCCGGCCATGAAGCCGCTGTACTACGACGAGACCCGCTATCCGACCTATCTCGATCAGTTGGGCGTGAAGTGGCCGACGCTGTCCAAGTCGGAGGCTAGCCCATCCAGCGGTAGCCAACCCCCGGTTCGGTAAGGATCAGGGCCGGCGCCGCTGGGTCGGGCTCGATCTTCTGGCGCAACTGGCCCACGAAGACGCGCAGATACTGCACGTCGTGCTCGTGGGCCGGCCCCCACACGGCGGTCAGCAACTGCTTGTGGGTCACAACCTTTCCGCCGCCCCGGATGAGCTGGGCCAACAGGTCGTATTCGCGCGGCGACAGGCGGACCGCCTCGCCAGCCCGGGTGATCAGGCGCTTGACCAGGTCGACGGTCAGATCGCCAACGGACACGACGGGTTCAGCCCCCTGGTCCTGGAAACGGTGGCGCAGGGCGACGCGAAGGCGGGCCAGCAGCTCGCCGACGCCGAACGGCTTTTCCACATAGTCGTCGGCCCCCAGGTCCAGGGCGTCGATCTTCTCCGTCTCGCGGTCGCGCGCCGACAGGATCAGGATCGGGCCGTCGTAGAACGCGCGCGCCTTGGCCAGGGCGTCCTTTCCATCCATGTCTGGCAGCCCCAGGTCCAGAACGACGGCGTCCGGCGGCTTCCGGGCGATCTCGCGCAGGCCGTCCGCCGCGGTGTCGGCGCGCACGGGCTCGTAGCCTGCGGCGTCCAGGGCGGGTCCGAGGAACCGGTGGATCTGCGGCTCGTCGTCGATGACGAGGATGCGCGGCTTGTGGTCGCTCATAGCAGCATGCCTGGGGTGGGCCTCTCCTTCGGCATGCTGATCAGGATGCGGGTGCCCCGTCCGTCGTGAATCGGGCTGGCCGCAGCGATGCGTCCGCCCATCGCCTCCACGAAACCCTTGGCGATGGCAAGGCCAAGCCCGGCGCCCTTGCCCCGGTCCGACGACTCTTCCATGCGCCGGAACTTCTCGAAGACGCGTTCCAGTTCCGCAGTCGGGATGCCACGACCTTCGTCCTCGATGCTGATGACGACGTTGTTGCGGTCCTCATAGGCCGAAACCTCGATCGTCGTGCCGTCCGGGCTGTAGGTGATGGCGTTCTCCAGGATGTTGACCAGCGCCTGTTCCAGCAGGGCGGCGTCGGCCATCACCAGCGTGACCTGATCCGGAAAATCCCAAGCGACTTTACGGCTTTCCATGCGCCGCTTCACGCGCTCGACCGCGGCGCGCAGCACTTCGCGGGCGTCGATCCAGTCGCGTCGCGTGACCAGGGCGCCGCCTTCGAGACGCGTCATGTCGAGCAGGTCGCCGACGTAGCGGTTGAGCCGCTCGGCCTCCTCGCGGATCGAGAGGAGAAGGTCGTCTCGCACCTTGGCGCTCAACGACTTGCCATAGTCGATCAGGGTGGTGACCGATCCCAGCACCGTCGACAGGGGCGTGCGCAGGTCATGACTGACCGAGTTGAGCAGGGCGGACCTCAGGCGATCGGTCCGGCGCAGCGCCTCGGTGTCGGCCGCGGCGGCGGCGAACTCGGCCCGCTCCAGCGCCACGGCGCCCTGGTCCAGCAGGGCGGCGACGAACCGTTCGCCGTCCTCCGTAGCGATCGCCTGCGGCTCGATCCCGACCACGCCGGCGCGGGTCTTGAGGCCCTGGAGCGGACGGAAGGTCCAGCCGGCGTTCGGCAGGGTGCCGGTGCCGGCGCCCCCGACTTCGCCCTTCTCCCAGGCCCACCGGGCGGCGGCCATGTCCCCGGCGGACAGCGCCTGGGACACCGGCGAGGCAGCCGCCACACGCAGGTCGCCGCTCTCCGGCGTCAGCACCACCGCCTTGAACCCCGTCGCGGCCGCCAGCTGCTCGGCGAGGGCCAGCGCCGTTTCGTCCGCCTCCGCCGCGGACGACAGGCGGCGGGTGGCGGACAGTACGGCGGCGATTCCGGCCGCCCGACGCGCCACCGCCCGGCCTTGATCGCGGACGCGCCCGGTCAGCCAGCCGGTGGTCATGGCGACGGCGAAGAAGAC
>JAIXTR010000403.1 GCA_027483845.1 Caulobacteraceae bacterium
GGCGTCTATGTCCGCCGCTACAAGACGCTGGTCGACGACGCGGTGGCCCGCGACCCGTCAGGGACGGCGCTGGCCGGGCTGCTGGGCGCGGAGGCGGGACGCGTCTTCCTGCTGCTCGACGCGGCGGCGGGGGACATGATCTAGCGCGGGAACCCGCGGCGAGCCGGTGCTTTCCTAGCGGATGGACGACCCCCGCGATCGCGCGCATCGGGCCTGGCGACGGGCTGAACGGATCAAGCAGCTCTCCGACCGTGTGGTCGGCGTCGGCCCCTGGGGCGTGGGTCTGGATGGTGTGCTGGCGTGGGTTCCCGTGGCCGGGACCGTCTATTCCGTGGGCGCCGCGGCCCTGTTGTTGCGCGAGGCGGTTCAGAACGGCGCGTCGCGCGGGACGGTTTTGCGGATGGCCGGGTACCTCGGTCTCGATAGCGTGGCTTCCGGCGTGCCGATTGTCGGATGGGCCGTGGATACGCTTTTCACCGGCCACGCCTTCGCCGCCCGCGCCCTGCAGAAAGACATCGAGAAGCGGCACGGACGGCCGCTGGATGTGAGTCCGGCCAAGCTTGATCTCGGCATAGTCACGGGACGTTAGGGCCTGCGCGGCCAAAATCTGGAGCCTTGAACAGGCCGCCTTTCATAGTAAGGGAAGCGGTCGTTTTCAGCCCAGGGGGCCTATTTGAAGATCCTGATCACAGGCGGTGCGGGCTTCATCGGCTCGGCCGTTGTTCGCCGGGCCATCGCCGACGGCCACCAGGTGGTGAACCTGGACGCCCTGACCTATTCCGCCAACCTGGAGAACGTCGCGAGCGTCGCCGACGACCCGGGTTACGTCTTCGCGCATGTCGACATCTGTGATCGCGCGGCGCTCGAGGCGGTCTTTGCGACCCACAAGCCCGACGCCGTGATGCACCTGGCGGCTGAAAGCCACAACGACCGGGCGATCGAGGGGCCGCTGGACTTCGTGAAGTCCAACATCATGGGCACGGCCATCCTGCTCGAGGTGGCCCGCGCCTATTGGCTGAAGCTGGACGCCGAGACGAAGGCGGCCTTCCGCTTCCATCACATCTCCACCGACGAGGTGTTCGGCGCCCTGGGCGAGGACGGCGACTTCACGGAAGAGACGCCCTACGACCCGCGCTCTCCCTATTCGGCGTCGAAGGCGTCGTCGGACCATCTGGTGCGCGCCTGGGGCCACACGTATGGCTTCCCGGTGGTGATCACCAACTGCTCCAACAACTACGGACCCTACCAATTCCCCGAGAAGCTGATCCCGACGGTGATCACCCGGGCGCTGGAGGGCAAGACGATCCCCGTCTATGGCGACGGCCGCCAGGTGCGCGACTGGCTGCACGTGGACGACCATGCCGAGGCGCTGCTGCTTGTCCTGCAGAAGGGCAAGCTGGGCGACACCTACTGCATCGGCGGCGACGCCACGAAGCGGAACCTCGAGGTGATCAAGATCATCTGCGAGCATCTGGACAAGATGGCGCCGGCCAACACCAGCCACGCGGACAAGATCACCTTCGTCACCGACCGCCCGGGCCACGACTTCCGCTATTCGATCGACGCCTCCAAGCTGGAGGCCGAGCTGGGCTGGACGCCGCGCATGCCGCTGGCCGAGGGTCTGGAAGACACCGTCCGCTGGTACGTCGACAACTACGCCTGGGTCGAGGGCATCCGCCAACGCGGCTTCGATTCCGAGCGCTTGGGCCTGGTGAAAGCATGAGACGCGGTATCGTCCTGGCCGGCGGCGCCGGCACCCGGCTGCACCCCCTGACCATCGCGGTCTCCAAGCAGTTGCTGCCGGTCTACGACAAGCCGATGATCTACTATCCGCTGTCGGTGCTGTTCCTGGCCGGCATTCGCGAGATCCTGATCATCACCACCGCCGAGGACCAGCCGGGGTTCAAGCGCCTCCTCGGCGACGGCTCGCGCTTCGGGGTAAGGTTCGAGTACGTGATCCAGCCGACGCCCGGCGGCCTGGCGGAAGCCTATCTGCTGGGCGAAGAGTTCGTCGCTGGCGAACCCAGCACCCTGATCCTGGGTGACAACATCTTCTTCGGGCAGAACTTCCGGAAGATGCTGAAGGCCGCCGATGCCCGCAAAGAGGGGGCGACGGTGTTCGGCTACCCCGTGCACGATCCCGAGCGTTATGGCGTGGTCGAGCTGTCGCGCGACAACAAGGCGCTGTCGATTGAAGAAAAACCGGCCAAGCCGAAGTCGAACTACGCGGTCACCGGCCTCTATTTCTACGACGGCCGCGCCAGCGAGATCGCCAAGACCCTGTCGCGCTCGGCGCGCGGCGAACTGGAGATCACCGCCCTCAACGACGTCTACCTCCAGGAGGGGAACCTCCATGTGGAGCTGCTGGGCCGCGGCTTCGCCTGGGAGGACGCCGGCACGCACGACAGCCTCATTGGCGCCGGGGAATTGATCCGGGTGTTCGAACAACGCCAGGGCCTGCGCATCGGCTGCCTCGAGGAAATCGCCTTCGAGAACGGCTGGATCGACGGCGCCGAGCTGATGAAGTCCGCCGAGTTCCAGGGCAAGAGCGAGTATGGGAAGTACCTGCGCGAGCTGGCGGGAAGCCAACGGCCGACCTAGGGGACCCAGGCTGGACGGCCGGACTCGCCCCGGAGGCCGGCCCAGACGCCTTCAAAGACGTAGCCGACCTGGCGCCAAGCGCCGCGTCGAGCGTATCGCCAGAGCGAATGGATCAGGATGTATGGGACCGCCGTGAGCAGTAGCCAGGGCGTCATCTGGCGCGTGAGACGGATGCGGTTGCGGGCGTCGAGGTAGATCGACAGCTTCGGGCGCTTGTTGAACGGCCCGACCCAGCCCGTCGTGGTGCCCTGATGGTGAATGACCACCGCCTCAGGGGCGAAGCCCAGTTTCAGGCCCTTGCGGCCGGCGCGAAGGCACCATTCCACCTCTTCGGCGTAGAGGAAGAAGTCCGCCTGCATCGGGCCTGTGACGTCGATGAATTTACGGCTGACCAGCATTGACGCGCCGATGAGGTAGGCCTGTGCGGACTCGACGGCGCGGGCGTCGACCGGATCCGACATGTGCGCGAAGAGGCCGATCGATCCGCCCACGGCGCGCCAGGCGCGCCAGCGCCCGCCGTAGCTCTGAACCTCGCCCTTTTCGCCGACCATCATGCTGCCGACGGCGTCGACATCGCCCTTGTCCAGCCGCTTCAGCAGGGCCGCGAGCGCGGCGGGATAGGCTTCTGTGTCGGGGTTCAGGATCCAGGCGGCGGCGTAGGTGTGGCCGGCCGCGGCGATGCATTCGTTGATGCCACCCGCGTAGCCCACGTTTTCGCCGGGATTCAGCACTAGCACCGGCTGTCCGCCGCTCAGCCGCTCCGGGATCGCCGCGCGCAGGGTCTTGAAGGCCTCGTCGCCGCCGTTTTCGCAGATGTAGACCGCGAACTCGGTGTGCGTCGAACGCTCAAGAGATTCCAGACAACGGCGGATATCGGCGGGGTTACGGAAGCCGACGATGATGACCGCGACGTGGCTGCTCGAACTCAAGGGGTCTGACCTTCTGAAGGGGCGGGTGAAGCGGGCGGCGGCCCTCGGCCGTCCTTTGCCGAGATCGACGGTCTTGTCGAGCGTACGACCTCAGCGTGGGTGGCGGATGCTGTGATACAGCCGGATCGTGTCGGCGGCCTTGTCGTCCCAGCTTCCGAGATTGGCGATGCGATCGCGGGCGCCTTGCGACATCCGGGCAAGCCGATCGGGATCGTGGGCCAGCTCGCGCAAGGTCTGGGCGATGCCGCGGGCGAACTGATCGGGGCCGGCGACTGGCACGCGCACGCCGCTGGCCGCGTCCACGATGGCCAGGGGGCCGCCATAGTCGGCCGTCACGACCGGCAGGCCCCATCGCATCGCTTCGAAGAAGACGCCGCCCATAGGTTCGCGGAACGTGGGGAAGGCGAAGACATCATGGCTGGCATAGAGCTCTTCCACGTGGCTGCGCGGAACCTGGCCCAGGAACTCGATCCGATCGGCGACGCCGAGAGCCGCAGCCTCCCGGCGGCAGGCCTCCAGGTCGGGGCCGGCTCCGGCGCTGGTCAGTCGGATTCCCGGAAGGTCTTTGAGGTGCGCCATAGCCCGCACTAGGTCGCGAAGACCCTTCGTGCGCACCGTACGGCCAACGTGGAGCAGCTTGAGTTGGCCCGGTTCGGGCCGCCGCCACGTCGGATCGGCCACCAACTCTCCGGCGCGCTCCAACCGCGTCTCGAACCGTTGGAGCTTCAGGTGACCAAGGACGTCGGCGACGTAGGGCGCGACGCCCAGCACCAGGGCGGCCTTCTCATACGTCTCACGCAGGGCTGGATCGTAGCGAAGACGCAGGCCGTCCAGCCCGCGAAGACGCACGAACAGGGAGTCCTTGACCTCCCCGACCATCGACGGCGGGGTCGGCAGACTGCCGTCGACCGGACCGATTACGTAGGGAATGTCGAAGAACCGCAGCGGAGAGCGGAAGCGCATCGGCTGTGGATGGATCTGGTGGGCGACGTCGAAACGTTCGCCCGAGGCCAGGGCCTGTCGGATCCAGCGGCGTGCGTGCGCCGCGAACAGGGGCCAGGTCGGCTTGATCTGCGCCCGCAGCCGATCAAACCGTTCGAGGAATGCAGGATCGGGCCAGCTGACCACCCGGACGCCGGGAAGCTGTTCGGCGGTCGGCGTCCTGCCGGGCCGCTGGAGGCAGAGCAGCGTGACGTCGGCCTGGCGGCCGAGCGCTTCGATCCAGCGGAAGGAAGCATAGGTCCCGCCGACGTCGCCCCCGTCGATGCCCAGACCAAGCATCAGCACCTTCAGCCGGGCGGGGGCCGACTCCTGGCGCAAGTCGTTCATGGGCTCGGCTCCGGCGATGCTGGCGTTGTTTTTGCGCGAGGACTCTTAAAGAGACCTTTGACGGCGTGTCATTCACGCTTGTCCTGAACGATGGCCCATCCGTCGGGTTGGGGCCGCGCTCTGTCCATTTCCAGTTTGTAGCAGACTCGGTTCGTGCGAGGCTTGGGAGAACAGAGTGTTCGGAGCAACAAGGCGTCTTGGTCCACGAGCAGCGGATTTCGCAGCACTTTTGCAACGAATTTCTATGGATAATGGCAGAATGCGCCGCGGAAAATGCGGCGTAGTTGGCCTGGGAGAGGCAATTGAGAACGAAATCGTTGACGTTGGTGGTGTGCGTGGGCGCCGTGGTGGCGCTTTCGGGGTGCGATCGCATCAAGCAGTTGGCGGGCGGCGGAGCGCCCAAGGGGCAGGTCGCCGCGACTGTTAACGGCGAGGAGATCACCACGCTGCAACTGCGGGCAGAGCTGGGCAACTTCAGCTCCCGTGACGCCGCCGTGATGAAGGCCGCGCAACAGCAGGCGCTGCAGCGTATCATCCTGCGCAAGCTGATCGCCCAAGCGGCGCGTGACGAGAAGTTGGACAAGACCCCTGACTACGCAATCCAGTTGGAGCGGGGCGAAGAGGGCTTGCTGGTCCAGTTGTATCAGCGCAAGCTCGCTAGCAAGGCAGTCCAACCGACTAAGCAACAGGCGGAGGCGTTCGTGGCTGCGAACCCCGACATGTTCGCCAATCGCCGCGTGATGTACATCGACCAAGTGGTCGCCGGACCGAACCAAATCACGCCGGACAAGTTCCGGCCGCTGAAGACTCTCGGAGAAGTCAAAGCGCTGCTCGACGCGGAAGGCGTGCAGTACCAGGACAATGCGTCCTCGCTTGATACGATCTCGGCGAATCCCGAACTCGTGGCGGCCATCAGCAAGCTCCCGCCTGGCGAAGTGTTCGTGATCCCCCAGGGCGGCGCTTTGGTGTTCAACCAAGTTACGTCGACGCGCGCTGTGCCGTTCCGCGGCAACCTCGCGACCAACTACGCCATGAACGTCCTGCGCCAGCGCAAGTCGCAAGAAGTGGTCGGTAAGCAGATCGAGGATATGCGCAAGGCTGCGGAATCTAAGATCGTCTACAACGATGCGTTCAAGCCTCCGGCGCCGGCGAAGAAAGCCGCAACTCCCGTTCCGGCTCCTGCTGCCGCCACGCCTGCAACGCCGCCGGCCAAATAGTAAGCTGGTTAGCCGCAGGTGCGCTTCGGCGCACCTGCGTAGCTGATCTTCTGTAGGGCGTTACATGGAAGCCTATTCATTGCTGTTTCTGCTGCTGGCCATCATCGCGGTGGTGACGGCTGGGTTCATAAACAGCGGCCTGAACGACCGTGACGGCATGAAGGTTAAGCGCGCCGCCGAGATCGAGGCGCGACGACGGCTCGCCGAACATATGCGCCGCGAACGCAGCCGGCGCTGACGCCGTCAAGACGCCGTCGCGGCCCGTGAGGTCGCCCGCGGAGCGGCGGGTTCGAGATTGCGCTGCGCCCACGTCATCCAGATCAAGGCCGGCAGACCTTCTTCCACAAACGCGAAACGGTCGTCGGCGTCGTCAGGATAGGCCACTTTGATCAGTCCGTCGGCGAACAGCGCCGCAATGATCTCTTCGGCCTTGCGTGCGGTAACGTCATTCGCGGTGGTCAGATCGACGGCCGTGAAGACTCCGTCATTGGCCAGCGCGGCGCGCGAAGCCAGCGCCATGGTTTCGGCGCGCCCCTGGTCGAACAGCCGTCGGACATGCGCTCGTGCAGGCTTGGGGACCCGAGCTTCGAACTCGTTCACCGCAAAGCCGACGGCGCGGGTGACATCGACCGGCATCACCTTGTTTCGGTTGTCGTCGAGCGCTGAATGGCTGGCATGGTGGCACAGCAGGTTCGCGAGATAGGGCGACCCGCGGGCCACGGTTACGACCGACGCGCTTGCATCGGGCTCGAACGTGAGATCCGCTTCGCGCTCACCGTTGGAGACGATCTGCAGGACCTCGTGCTCACTCATCTTGGGAACGCGCAGCGCGAAGATATTCCGACGGATCGAGGGGATGTGTTCGACTAATTCGGTCAGATCGGCGGCCACGCCAGCTAGGACGAGCTGAACTCGGCAAAGCCGGTCCGAGAGGTTCTTGATCAATTCGGCCACATCGCGGCGGAACGCAGCCGACCCGGCCCGATCGAATTCGTCCAAAATCACGAGGACGCGCGTGCCGGTCAGCTTGGCGCACAGGTCGCCAAACTTGCGAGGTGAGAGCGGCTCGGCTGGCAGTAGGTCCGCGAGCGACGAACCGCGCTCGGCTTCCGTCGCTGTGGGCGAGAAGCCGGAATGGAAGAGGAGGGGAATGTCGTTGGCGACCGCCCGGAACGTCTCGTCGAAATTCGAGTTCGCGCCGCACGAGGTGTAGACGACGATATAACGGGCTTCGGTGGCGGCCTGAGTAAGGACATGCAGGAGTGACGTCTTCCCGATGCCGCGCTCGCCGTAGAGAACGACATGTAGGCGTTGATCCTCAATGGAGCGGATCACCGTCTTAAGCACATCGTCGCGACCCGCGAACAACCGACGGTTCGCTACGGGCTGCGATGGGGTGAAGGCATTGCGAAGTTTCGCGCGCACAGCCCCGAAGCGGTCACTGTCGCGCCCGCTGAATTGGTCGCTGGCCGTCGTGTTGAAGCGCGGCAGACCGCTGCGGTCAGCCGCGCGGCGGTGCGCCTCGCGGACGAGCGGCTTCACGATCGGCGGCGCGGACTCGGCGCGCGGCGTCGCGATGGCGGCGGACTTACGCTTAAAGGGATTCCAGCCAGCCAACTCGTTCTCCATCGTCCTTGCGTCCGGGGCACAGATTTCGTACGCGATGCCATCATCGTGTAGACGCGCATGATGCCGGAACGCTGCCTTCTGTTTGCTTAATCACACGGAGAAGTCGATTCTTTGGCGCCGCGTTCGCCTGAGATGGTACGCCGGGACTGCGTTGGGCGCCATCGACGTATCGACGATCAGGCGGCGCCAAGCTCGGTCCTGTCCATGATCTGCCAAGCGCGATATGAACCCTGGCAAGCCGCCAGGGGCCGGACCACGCAATGTTCTTCAATCTGATCTTTCGCATGCTCCTTGCGCGGTGGCCGATCATCTTGGTGGCCACGGCGTCGTGCTTGCTGGGTGGAGCTTGGATTGTGCTGACCGCTCCGCCGCGGTACGAGGCCACGGCGCGCGTCGAGATGCAGTACGTCAAGAACGTGCAGGGCGGGACGTTCCTCACCCGTAAAACGGCCGCAGCCTACGTCACCAGTCAGGTCCGGATGATCCAGGACTATCAGGTCGCCGTGCCGGCCGCCGAGGCGTTGGGTCTGCTGGATAATCCCGACGTCCAGTCCTCATTCGCGGCCACCGGCGGCGATCCGGAGGACTTTCCCCGTTGGGTCGCGGCGCGGTTGATCGCCGGCGTCTTCGCCAGGCCGTTCGAGGACAGCAACATGCTCGAGATTGGGTATGTGTCATCGACCCCGCAGGGCGCGCTACAATCGGTGGACGCAATCCGCTCGGCCTATATCCAGGCGACGATCAACGCCCAGCGCTCAGGAGCCCTGGAAACCGCGAACAACCTTGCTGTTCGGGTCGCGAATTCGTCGAAGGAACTCGCGCGCCTTCAAGCCGAGAAGCGGGATCTGGAGACGCGGAGTGGCGCGATGCCCGAAGTTGAGGCGCAGCGCCTGACCGATATGGTCAACAAGCGGATGGGGGGCTCCTATGTCGCCATGCCGTCGCGAAGTCGACTGCCACTGCGGCTGGCCGATGCGGAAGCGGAACTCGCCAGAGGCGCTGAGGTTCTCGGTCCGAACAACCCGAACCTGTCCGCCCTGCGCGCGGCGCGCGATGCGATCAAAGCACAGATCCAGCAAGAGAACGCTGCGACCACGGCCGCCGCCTCTGTCGACGGCGTAACCGAGCGTGCGCGGCAGGCCGCCATCGATGCGCAGAAGACCAAGGTGCTTTCCTTGCGCCAAGTCGGGCTCGAGATGAAGCTTCTGCAGGACGAGATTGACGGCCGGAGCGCCATCATCAAGAGCATGAACGAGCAGATCAACAATCTCCGCCAGCAAGCCAGCTATCAGGACGTCGGGCTCATTCCGGTCGGCGATGCTGAGGTGGAGCCCAAGGCCGTCTTCCCAAATCCACCGCTAATCCTAGGCGGGACGGGCTTCCTGGGCTTCATGCTGGGGTCGTTGCTGGCGATCTTCCTGGAATTGCTGAACCGCCGGGCGCGGCTCCCGCAGGAACTGGAATCGAGCGCCGGTGCGAAACTGCTCGGCGTCGTGCCCTTCGCCCGTGTTGGGCCGGTACGGCCGCCTCGCGAGCCGCGCGCCAGGCTGGCCGCGAAGGGGCGGCCCAAGGCTCGCGCCGCCGCATGACCCTCTGGTTCAGGCGCCGCGGTGCGCCCTCGATTGTCGTGAATGCCGATCCGACGCTGCCCGTGGACGCTAGTTCCGGTCTGCGCCCTTTGGGGCAGGACGCCGTCACGCAGGCGTTCGCCGACATCACCTCCGAACTGATCAACCAGCATCTGATCCTCGGCCGGCGAGGTTTCGCGATTTGCGGCGCGTCGGCCGGAGCCGGCGTTAGCCACACAGCGATGAACTTGGCCGTGACGGTTGCTTACAGCGGTGTTTCGACCTTGCTTATCGAGGCTGATCTGCGGACGCCCTGTCTGGGCGCTGCGTTCGAGGTCGATGCGGCGAGCGCGGGGCTGCTGCAATTCCTCCAAGGTCAGGTCGAACGCCAGGAGACCGTGACGCATGACGTCGCCTCGAACCTGTCGCTGATGGTCGCCGGGGGCGTGTCGGCTGAAGCGGACGATTTGCTATCAGGCGATCGCTTCCGCCTCCTCGTGCGAGATAGCATGCGCGACTACCGCTGCGTGATCGTTGACACGCCCCCCGCCAACCGGTTCGCCGACGCGTCCACGGTGGCCGCAGCTGTCGGCTACGCTGTGATCGTGGGCCGCAACAACTTCACCTACCTCGAGGATGTGAAGCTGCTGTCGGATCAGCTGAAGCGGGTTGGTGTGACGCTCGCGGGCTCGATCTTCAACGGCGGCTGATCAACTCGTGCGCTGGTCGAGGGCCGGCGGCGCTAACGCCGGGCGCGATCACCGCCTTAGCGTCGGTGTATTGGCGAGCTCGATAGGTCAGCGCCAATACAGCCCCCAGGATCATAAAGATCAGCGGGTGATTGCTCTCCTGACTGAACACCAGCTTCACGATCACGAACGTGATCAGCGAGACGGACATTGGCAACAGCAATGTTGTCTCGGGCTGGCCACGGAGTGTGATGGCCGTCCTCGCGGCCACGAACGCGGCCCGCAACATCAGGCCGTAGAATACCAGGAAGCCCAGGATCCCTATCTCAAGCAGGACGCTCAGCCAGTACGAGTCGATGGTGATAGTTCCCCCCGGCGTCGACCAGCCGAGTGACGGCGAGGCCTGGCCGATGCCATGGCCGAAGGGGTGCGAGATGATTTTCGGAATCCCCTGTTCCCATTGGTCGATACGCCCCTGGGTGCTGGCCTGCTGACTGCCGCGCCCCCAGAATTTGTATCGCAGCTGCGGGACCGCGAAGGTCGCGGCCATGAAGGCGGCGAAGAGAGCGGGATAGGACAGAACGATGGCAGGCGCGATCAGATTGTTCTTCTGCTGACGCCACATCAGCACCGCCCAGACCAGGACGTAGAACAGTCCCGAGGCGAAGGCCGACACCACGCCCAGGCGCGAGTCGGTGTGCAGGATCACCAAGAAGGCTGCGGGAATGTAGAGCGCCACTGCGCCACGCATGAAGAGCCGGTAGCTGCCCAGCAAGAAGTGGATAGCGAAGGGCATCGAAAGGCCGAGAAGTTCGGCCAAGCCCAACGGCGTGGTCGCCGTCACCTTCACTCGATAGATCAACTCTCGCGAGATTTTCGGCGTCAGCAGCTTCTGGACGAGGGGGTCATCGATCTTGAGGAACGACGGGATGTGCCCGGCCCATGGAAGGTGCTGGATGCGCGATTCCCAGATCCCCAACACGCAGATGAAGGCCAGGATGGCGAGAAATGCCCGCACCCAGAACTCTGCGAAGCCCTTTCTGCTGAAGAGATAGCAACTGACGAAGAATATGCCCGTCAAGTTCAGTTGGGTAAGGATGTAGTGGTTGATGGACATCCCGGGATTTCGGGAGAGCAGTAACGAGAAGGTCCACAATCCGACCAAGGCGACCACCAGCTGGGTCATAACCTTGTCGGCGGCCAGGATGTTCGACAGCGTCGTCCGGAATGTCTTCGAGATTGAAATGCAGGCGAGAAGCGTCGTGACGAGCGGAATCCCGGTCAGACGCAGGACGGTCATCCACGGCAGGTTGCCAATGGCCACGGCGAGGTAGTTCGGCCACAGCAGAAGCGCGGCGAAGAACGCCAGGAATACCGGTTCCAGCACACGTGTCGGCGCATACTCGCCAGCCGGCAGACACCAGAGGATCAGGCCGAAAAGTAGCGCCAGTGGCACCGCGAACGGCATCATCCGCGACGGCGCGACTGTGCCGAAGGCGAGTCCGTAGATGAGACAGGCGATGGCGAGCAGGGCGATCAGGCTGTAGCGCAGCATGCGGGGCGACGAGCGCCGATACCCCGCGAGCAGCGGCTGTGCCGCCGCGTCTTCCGGGGATCGTCCTGCCCACTGCCGAAGTCTGGTCGCCAGCGTCATGCCTCTTGCGCCCTTCTCCGGCGACAGCCGGCGTCTACGACCTCGGCAGCATAACCAGTCTCGCTGCCGTTCGTCACCGGCGGCGCGCCCTGAGTGTGGCGAACAGCCCGTCCAGGTGATGGATGAGGTTCTGCGGGTCAGTGGTCGCCAGGACGGGCTTACGCGATCGTGCGACCTCTATTGCCGTTGCGAGGTCCTCCGGCGTGTGGACGACCTGGACCAGTCCGCGCGCGGCAAAGGCTTCGGTGATTTCTGCCTGGTGGTCGTCGTAATGTTCGCCAAGCTTCGAGAGCCGGGGCATGGCGATCACATGGCAGCCTTCCCGCAAGGCCGTGATCAGCGATCCGGTGCCGCCGTGACAGACCACGAACCGCGCATCCTTTAGGATCGACTGCACCTCGTCGAACGGCAGGGTCTCGGCGACGTTCATTCCCTCAGGGACCCGGCCACCGATGCCTGTCTGGATGATAACGTCCTCGGAGAGACCGCCCGCTTTTGCCTCGGCCACCGCATCGACCAGCCGATCGAAGGGCAGCGTCGCGCCGACTGTCGCGAATAGCAGATCCTTCTTCGGCGGCGCCTCACCCTCAAGCCTGAGGAACGGGTCGAAGAGGTGCGCGCGGCGGTGGTAGTCCTTCAGCTTCGGCGACTGCACGACGAGGTCGTGGGCGAGGGGCGCGGCGATGCGGCCGAACAGCGACGGCCCGTCGAAGCGCGCGAAGGATTCGATCACGACAATGTGGGCGCCCAGCATGCGGCCCCAGAACACCGGGAAAATGACCGCGCCTGCGCCTGTGGAGATCACGACGTCGGGACGTTCTCGAAGCATCAGCCTGAGGGAGCCGAAGAAGCTCGAGAATGCGCGTGCGACCATCTTGAAGGGTGTGCCCAGCTTGGCCTGCCCCCAGGCGAAGTGAGGCACGAAGTGGGTGCGATGCTCGCGCGCCAGGCTCTGGCCAAGCGCCGTGTCCTCGGTGACGAAGAAGTGGTCGTGCGCAGACCACGCGGGGCGCAGATCCAGCAGCTGGCGAACATGGCCGCCGCCTGACGCAGCGAGACAGATCCGCAGCCGTTTTTCGCAGGCCTCCGGCTTCATTGCGCCCGTTTGCGACATCGGCGACCCCTGAACTAAGCTGGCGTTATCCTTCACATCAAGCAGCGTAAAGGAGTGCTGAACCGCTTGCGATCTACGGCGCGAGAGCTTGCCAATCTATGTCGTTTCGGCGATCAACCGACCGGCTCGCGAACAGGCGCACGCGAAGCGGAGCGTCGCCTATGTTTTCCGGTTCTTAGCTGATAGTTAGCAACTTGCGGGCGAAGAGTGACGACGGGATTGGAGCGGTTGGGGATGCGACTGAGACCGTTTGCCCTTGGGGCGTTGGCGTGCGCATGCGGCGGAACGAGCGTTGCCGCGCAGACGGTGCCGATGGCCTCGTCGGAGCGCCAATACCATATCTCTGGGAGTCTTCAGGCTGTCTATGACAGTAATTTCGCGCGCTCGACGGAGGCGATCGCTGTGCAGCGCGGCATCGAGCCTAAGGAATACACTCTCATTCCGCGTGTGAATTTCAACATAGTGCAGCCGCTTGGCCGGCAGATGGTCTACGTCAACGGTGGCGCGGGTTACCAGTTGCACCGTGAGAACGACCAGCTGGACCGCGTCCAGGCCAATGCCGCCGGCGGCTACGTCGCCTCGCTCGGCGCATGCCAGGCTTCGGCCACGTCCAGCTATCGCGTCGCCCAGAGCGACTTGGCGTTGCTGGATACGCCTAGAGTGAAGAACCTGACGGAATCCACGACGATCGGCGCTTCGACCCAGTGCGGCAGCGCGCAGGGCCTCATCGGCGCCGTGAACGTCCAGCGGATCGAGAACCACAACTCCGCAAAGTTCCAGCGCGAGGCGGATAGCGACACGGAGTTGCTGGGCGTCCAGGTCGGTTACGGCAATCCGAGCTTGGGGGTCTTCCGGCTCATCTACAATTACTCGCAGAGTGAATTCCCTAACCGCGTGAGCCCGGGCCGACCGATCGGCGATGGGTTCTTCACTCAGACCTTTGCTCTGTCGGCCGAGCGCGGGCTGGGGTCGCGGATCAAGCTGGGCGCCTCCGCCGGCCGCACCATGGTCAAGCGGGAGTTTGCGCCGCCGGGCGTCGATCAGAAGTTCGCTAGTACGACCTATTCAGCACAAGCCTCGTACAAGTTGGGCAGCCGTATGACGATCGACCTGCAGGGTGATCGGGCTGTTCAGCCGGCGGGGCGCCCGGGCAAGCTCTATGACATCACGACTAACGGCTCGATCTCAGGAGCCTACAACTTGGGGACCCGCTACCTTGTCACGCTGGGTCACGATATTCGGGATGTCAAATCCAACGCAGACACTTCAGCGCTGGGGTTGGTGGTGACGAAATCCCGCACCAACAGCACTTTCGCATCAATCCGCTACACCCAAAGCCGGCGGGCGAGCCTTACGCTCGACGTCCGCTATGATGAACGCAACACCGATCTGCCAGAATTCGACTATAGTTCTACGCGTGTAAGTCTTTCTGCGGACATCGGATTTTAAGGCTGGATAAGAGCACATGACCGTTCGGACCTTCTTTGCGCTTCTGA
>JAIXTR010000020.1 GCA_027483845.1 Caulobacteraceae bacterium
AGATGAAGTCCAGCAGGCCCCGGGCCAGCGCCACCAGCACCAGGGCCAGCTGCACCTCGAACAGCAGGCGCGACGAGGTCTTGACCACCTCCAGCGCAGAGACCGAGCGGAAGGTCGTGTCGCCGCCGAACAGGGCGCCGGCGGCGGCGGCGATCAGCAGCAGGTTGGACGAGGCGAAGAACGAGGCCGAGTTCAGCGCGTGGCCCAGCAGCTGGCCGTCCATCAGCCGCACCTCGCGGCCGGTCATCTGGGTCATCCAGGCCGTGCGGATGACGGTCATGTCGGTGTTCAGCACGCCGCCGCGGCGCTTGCCGAAGGCGGTCAGCAGCGGCTCGTAGAACAGCCAGGCGGCGGCGAACACGCCCAGCGCGATGAGGTCCAGGGTCTGCACGTCAGTCCTCGAGGATCAGGCTGTGCTTTCGGTTGTCCGGCAGCAGGAAGACGATGAGGAAGGCGACCGCCATGCCCAAGGCCACATAGATATAGAAACCGCTTTCCATCCCCGCACGCTTGAAGGCGAGCGCGATGGGCTCGGCGGTGCCGCCGAAAATGGCGGTGCCCAGGCCGTAGGGCAGAGCGACGCCCAGGGCCCGGACGTTGGCGGGGAACAGCTCGGCCTTCACCACGGCGCTGACGGAATTGTAGCCCGAGAGCAGGACCACCAGCAGCGACACGAGGGCGAAGGCGGTCACGGCGCTCTGGGTCCCGGCGATGGCGGTTAGGGCCGGGTAGGTGGCGAGCCCCCCGCCGCCGAAGGCGATGAGCAGGGTGGCCTTGCGGCCCCAATGGTCGCTGAGCCAGCCGAACAGCGGCAGGGCGAAGAGATAGACCACCAGCGCCGCCGCCGTGATCGCCGTCGCCGTCGGGCCCGCGAACCCGGACGTGCCGGTCAGGAACTTCGGCATGTAGGTGGTGAAGGCGTAGAAGGCCAAGGAGCCGCCGGCCGTGAAGCCGAAGATCGTGAGCGTCTCTTTCGGGTAGCGGGTGAACAGCATCATGGTCCGGGCGCGCTCGGCGCCGGAGGCCCTGGCGACCTCGTACGACTGGCTCTCGTCCATCCGGCCGCGGATCCAGAACACCACGACGGCCATGGCCGCGCCGATGAAGAACGGGATGCGCCAGCCCCATTCCTCCAGGTCGGCGTGGTCCATGGTGACCTGCAGCAGGCTGAGGATTCCCAGCGCGATCAGCTGGCCCATCACCATGGTGACGAACTGGAAGCTGGACCAGAACCCGCGTCGCCGCTTGCCGGCCATCTCGGAGAGGTAGGTGGCGCTGGCGCCGTACTCGCCGCCCACCGACAGGCCCTGGAGGATACGGGCCACCACCAGCAGGATGGGCGCCGCGACGCCGATCGTTTCGTAGCTGGGCAGGACGGCGATGATCAGCGAGCCGCCGCACATCAGGCTGACGGCGGCGGTGAGGGCCACCTTGCGGCCGGCGTGGTCAGCGTAGAGCCCCATCAGCCAGGCGCCCAGCGGCCGGGCGAAGAACCCGACCGCGAACACGGCCATGGTCTTGAGCAGGCCGGCCAGGTCGTCGTCGCCGGGGAAGAAGTGGTTCGAGAAATAGACCGCGAAGGCCGAGTAGACGAACCAGTCGTACCACTCGACCAGATTGCCGGCGGACCCGCCAAGGATGGCGCGGAAACGCTGGCTGGCGGTCAGGCCCGGCGCGGCGACGCCCGGCGGGATCTGGGCCTCGGCCCCGGTCTCCGTCGCCGTCATGCAGTTTCCCCCAGCTTCGGCTTTTGACGCCGATGCTAGGGGTGTCTGCGTCCGAAGCCTAGATGCGTCCGAGCAGGACGAGGATGATCACGATGACCAGGACCAGGCCCAGGCCGCCGCTCGGGGCGTAGCCCCAGCTGCGCGAGTGACCCCAGCTGGGCAGGGCGCCGATCAGCAGAAGGATCAGAATGATGATAAGAATGGTCCCCAGGGACATCCGGCCGCACTCCTCAAGTCCCCCGACCTGAAGCGCTCCCAACGCCTGTGGCCAAGGTTCCGTTCCGGGCGGCTGGCGGCCTTAGTCGGACGCGTCGGCGGTATGGAGGCGGTGGTCGCGGTCGTTGACCTGCAGGGCGTACATCAGGCCGATCCATCCGCCCTTCACCCGCGGCAGCGCCAGCAGCGTCACGACGGTCAGCACGCCCAGGATGATCGGCAGGGAAATCTGCGGCGGGGTTTCCCAGACCACGGGGAAGAATAGCGCCGGACCGACGATCAGGTGGCCGATGAGCAGGATGGTCAGGTAGGCCGGGCCGTCATCGGCCGGGTAGCGGGCAAGGTCGTGGCCGCAGGCCTTGCAAGTCGGGCGGACCTTCAGGTAGCGCCCGTAGATCTCGCCCTTTCCGCAGTTAGGACAGCGGTGAGCGAGCCCCCGCTTGATCGAACGGAACAGCGGATGGTGGATTTCGGCCATGCCGGCCATATGCGCTTTCGAGGGCGCGGTTGGAAGGCCCGGGGGGCCTTCCGTCGCAGGTTGGGTGAGGCGCGGCCCGTTATTTCTTGGCATCTTCCGCGGCGCCGGTGACGGCGCGTCCGGCGGCCTGGGCGTCCTTGCCGACGCCGGAAATGGTGTTGCAGGCGGAGACCAGAAGCGCGGCGGCGGCGGCGGTCAGAACGATCAGTTTGCGCATGGCGAACCCCTGTTGGCTGGACGCGCCTAGGTCTCTCGCAGCGCTGTTCCCGTCAAGCTTGTCTCACGGCCAACGGCGAGATCGGGTGGCGTAACGCTGCGCTGCGAAATTGAGCGCCCATGATCGATTTCCTTGCGCGGTAAGGCATTCAGGTCGCCTGTCGCGTGCAATTCGGGCTGTCAGGCCGCCGTGTCATTGCGCCGCAACATCTTTTGCTAGAATGCATTTTGCATTGCGAAGAGCTGCCAGCTCCCCCTGGCCCATCTTGGAGCAGATGATGA
>JAIXTR010000495.1 GCA_027483845.1 Caulobacteraceae bacterium
CGCCGCTGCGCGCCGATGTGGTGGCCGCGGTGACCAAGGCGGTGCACGCCCGCTTCCCGGGCCTGGCCATCGTGCCCAGCCAGGCGTCGGGCGCCACCGACAGCATGTACTTCCGCGCCGCGGGGATCCCGAGCTACGGCGTCTCGGGCCTGTTCATGAAGGATAGCGACGAGTTCAGCCACGGCCTGAACGAGCGCGCGCCGATCAGCGCCATCGACGGCGACCTGGCGCACTACGACTCCCTCCTGCGCGACCTGGCGAAGTAGCCATGGCTTCCCGCACGTTCGAAGAGATCCGGTCGGCCTACGACACATCCGACGCCGCGCCGCTGGACAGCCCCACGGCGCGGAACAGCGAGGGCGACACGCTGCTGCATCTGGCGGCCTTGCGCGGCGACGAGGCCGATGTGCAGGACCTCGTCGCGCTGGGGGCCGCGGTCAACGCCCGCGGCGAGTTCGGGATGACGGCCCTGCACCATGCGGCCATCGCGGGCCACATCGCCGTCGCGGCGCGGCTGCTGGCCCTGGGCGCGAACCGAGAGGCGCCCGATGATTCCGGGCAGAGCCCAGCGAAACTGGCCGCGCTGGGATCGCACACGGAGCTCGCGGCGCTCTTGCGGCCCTCGCGGCGGCGAGGCGGCGGGCGCTGACGCAAAACGAGACGAGAGGGCCGAGCGTTGGTCGATTTCCTGAAACGTTTGTCCCAGGGTTTCCGCCGGCCCGCGCAGGATGCTGCGCATGAGCCTGCCCCCGCATCTGCCCCGCCCCCAGCAGACGCACCAATCTCAACCCGGCCAGACCCTAGCCCCCAGACGCTGGATGCGGACTACGACGCAGCTTTCCGGATTGTCGATTCGTCGCGAACCGCGTTCTGGTCACGTGTTGGCCGGCTCTCGCCGGACGTGCTCACCTATCTGCTGAACCCGAGTTTTGCGGGCGGACCTCAATGGCCGAGCATGCGACAGGCCTATCGCGTCGTTTGGCGACCATCCTCGATCGTCGTGACCACCGACGGCCTTGCTGACCCGTTCCGCGACGACGCTCCGCGGGGCGCGGGATTCGAGATGGAGCTGTTCGTCGAAACGGCCAGTCTGCCCTTCGACCTAATGGCTCAGTCCAGCGTGGACGCGTTCAAGCACTACTGGCCCTTCGCGGTCGTCGAGAAGGTCGCCGATCTGGTGGCGGACGTGGGCGGCGTTCGCGCGGACCTGGACGATCTTGAGGTCATCTCGGCCGAACTGCCGGGGCTGGCGGAGCATAGCGCGGTCAAGGGTCAGATTCCGGACCGGTTCATCGCCGAGGGTGGCACGCTCGGTGTGTTGATCGGCGCGTCCGGCGAGATCCCGGACTTCTCGCTCCCCCCTGCCGTACCGATCCGCTTCGCTTCCATCGTCCTGCTGACGGCCGCTGAGCTCGAACACATCCGCATCCATGAGAACAGTGGGCGGGAACGGGTTCTCGCGCACCTCGCCGCGACGACCGGGCATCTCTGCGACCTCAATCGCACCAGCGCGGTCTGACCTGCGCCTGAATAACCGCTTCACTTCCGCCACGGCGCCGGGGTCATGCTGTTCCCAGAACATGTGATCTGGGAGGATCCGATGCACGACCTGATCATCCGCGGCGGGACCATCATCGACGGCACGGGCGGCAAGCCCTTCGTGGGCGACGTGGCCATCGACGGCGACCGTATCGTCCAGGTGGGCCAGGTGTCCGGGTCGGCGCGGCGCGAGATCGACGCGACGGGCCAGGTCGTGACGCCCGGCTGGGTGGACATCCACACCCACTATGACGGTCAGGCGACGTGGGACGCCCTGCTGGCGCCCTCGTCCTGGCACGGGGTGACTACGGCGATCATGGGCAACTGCGGGGTCGGTTTCGCGCCGGTGCGGCCTGACGCGCACAACTTCCTGATCGAGTTGATGGAGGGGGTGGAGGACATCCCCGGCTCGGCCCTGCACGAGGGCATTGACTGGAAGTGGGAGAGCTTCCCCGAATACCTCGACGCGCTGGAGTCCAAGCCGCGGGCGATCGACGTGGGCACCCACGTGCCGCACGCGCCGGTCCGGGCCTATGTGCTGGGCGACCGCTGCAACACCGACTACCAGCCCAACGCCGACGAGATCGCCGAGATGGCGCGCCTGGTGCGCGAGGGCGTCGAGGCCGGGGCCCTGGGCTTCTCGACCTCGCGGACCCTGCTGCACAAGGACCTGAAGGGCGTCCACATGCCCGGCACCTTCGCCGGCTCGGACGAGATGCTGGCGCTCGGCCTCAGCATGAAGGGCCTGCGCCACGGCGTGTTCGAGATGGTTTCCGACCACCTTGGCGACGACGACGAGTGGATGTGGGTGAAGGGCTTCGCCGAGCAGACCGGCCTGCCCGTCACCCTGGTCGCCACCTCGGCCCAGGCCTACGAGGGCGACAAGATGTACAACATCGCCGAAGAGGCCCGCGCCCACGGCATGGACATCCGCCCGCAGATCGCCGGCCGCCCCACGGGCGTGCTGCACGGCCTGACCTCGAACTTCCACGTGTTCATGGCCAGCGAGACTTGGAAGACCAAGTTGAGCGGGCTGGATGTCGACGAGAAGCTGGCGGCGATGAAGACGCCGGAGATCCGCGCGGCCCTGCTCAGCGAGGACAGCCCGCTGATCCGCGCGGCGATCGGCGACGGCGTGGCCGGCGATCTGGCGGTGGCCTTCGGCGGCAGCCTGCTGTGGCGGATCTTCCCGCTGGGCGAGCGGCCGAACTACGAGCCCGATCGCGAAGGCAGCGTCGCCGGCATGGCCCAGGCGGCGGGCGTGCCCCCGCTGACGATGATGTACGACCTGCTGACGCG
>JAIXTR010000268.1 GCA_027483845.1 Caulobacteraceae bacterium
AGGCAGAGGTGCCCTTGCGGTTGAAGTCGCCTTCCAGGCCGTGGCCCACCGCCTCGTGCAGCAGGACGCCGTTCCAGCCCGGACCCAAGACCACGTCCATCTCCCCGGCGGGGCAGGGGACGGCGTCGAGGTTGACCAGGGCCTGGCGAAGCGCCTCGTCCACCTGGGCCTGCCACTTGTCGGGGCTGATCCAGGCCTCGAAGCCGGCGCGGCCGCCAGCGCCGGTGTAGCCGTTCTCGCGGCGGCCATCGCGCTCGACGGTCACCTGGACATTGACCCGGCAAAGGGGCCGGACGTCGCGGATCAGCCGGCCGTCGGCGCGCAGGATCTCGACCGTGCGCCGCTCGCCGGCGATGGAGGCCATCACCTGCACGATGCGGGGGTCGCGGGCGCGGGCCCAGGCGTCGATCTCTTCGAGCAGGGCCACCTTGTCGGAGAAGTCGGGGGAGGAGAGCGGATTGTCCTCGCCGTAGAGCTTGGCGTTGGTGGCGCGGGGCGCCTCGGCGGCGGTTCCCGCATAGCCGCGCTTGGCCAGCTTGGCCGAGTCGGCGGCGCGGCGGATCGCGGCCTCGGAGATCTCGGAGGCGTGGGCGTAGCCGGCGGTTTCGCCCGCCACGACCCGCAGGCCGAACCCTTCCGTAGCGTCATAGGCCGCCGACTTGAGCCGGCCGTCATCGAAGAGGAACGACTCGCTTTCGGATCGCTCGACGAAGAGTTCGCCGTCATCGGCCCCCGCGAGGGCGTCACCGAGAATTTCGCGGGCGCGGTCCGGATCGACACCGGCGGAATCGAGGATCGAGGGGGCGGGCACAGGAGCGTTCATTCGCCAAAGATAGGCATGCGAAGGCCAGCCGTCACCCGCGACCTGCGATCCCCGGGCGTCGAGACCGCTCCCAGACGGACGGAGAAGGCTCCGGCGGCGTCGATTCGGCTTCGCGGGGAGTCTTCGCAGCCTTGAGGTGCGTCAAATGCGCCCCGGGGCGGTAGGGTATGGCTCTCGCCTGCGCGCTCAACCCTCCGGACTGCTTGGCAAGCTCCGGCGATGCGCGTATGGACCCCCGCGAAGGGGCCGATCGAGCGCGATAGCGTTGCGTCCGTGCGTCCCGTTCCGAAGTCGTTGGGGGCGTCCGTTCTGCGGGGCGCCGCCGGCCAGATTGACCGAGGGGACATGAAGTCGAGCTTTAAGGGATTGCGGACGCGGGCGGCCGGAGCCGTCACGGGCGCGGCGACGGCGTTCTGGGGCGCCGCGGCGATGGCCGCCGACAAGTTCGGCCAGCCGACGGATGGCGCGATCGACCTGCAGCCGGGCGTCACGCCGCTGCGTCACGACGCCATCTGGTTCCACAATTGGATTCTCCTCCCGATCATCACCTTCATCACGCTGTTCGTGCTGGCGCTGCTGATCTGGGTGGTGGTGCGCTACAACAAGCGCGCGAACCCGATCCCGGCGAAGTTCAGCCACAACACCGCCATCGAGGTCGCCTGGACGCTGATCCCGGTGCTCATCCTGGTGTTCATCTCGATCTTCTCGTTCCGGCTGCTGTTCGCCTACAACGACATGCCGAAGCCCGACCTGACCATCAAGGCGACGGGCTACCAGTGGTACTGGGGCTATGAGTACCCCGACCAGAAGATCGGCGAGTACATCTCCAACATGCTGCCGGAAGACCAGGCCAAGGCGAAGGGCGCGCCCTACAAGCTGGCGGTCACCGAGCCCCTGGTGATCCCGATCAACAAGGTCGTCCGCGTGCAGGTCACCGGCGCCGACGTGATCCACGCCTTCGCCGTGCCGTCCTTCGGCGTCATCACCGACGCCATTCCGGGCCGCCTGAACGAAACCTGGATCAAGGCGGACCGCCTCGGCACCTATTACGGCAACTGCCGCGAGCTCTGCGGCATCGACCACGCGTTCATGCCGATCGAAGTCCGGGTCGTCACCCAGGCCGAGTTCGACGCCTGGGTCGCCAGCAAGGGCGGCTCCAAGCCGGGCGCCACGCCCGTTGCGGCTCCGGCCGCTGCGGCGGCCCCCGCCGCGGCCGTCGACGCCGCCGCGACCGCGCCGGTGAACCCGGCCGCCCCGCCTCCCGCGACGCCGGAGCCCAAGGCTCCTGCCGCCGCCACCACGCCTGCGCCCTCGGCGCCGGCCGCGAAATAACTCAGGACCGCGTAAGATGGCTCAAGCCGCCGCACACGATCATCACGACGACCACGGGGAACACATCCCCGGGTTCTTCACCCGCTGGTTCTTCTCCACGAACCACAAGGACATCGGCACGCTCTACATCATCTTCGCCATCATGGCGGGGATCGTGGGCGGCGCCCTGTCCGGCCTGATCCGGCTGGAGCTCGCCGAACCCGGCATCCAGCTGTTCAAGGAGGGGACCTGGCTCGCCAAGTCCGGCCTCGTCGAGGCCTCGAAGCACGGCTACAACGCCGTGGTCACCGCCCACGCCCTGGTCATGATCTTCTTCATGGTCATGCCGGCGATGATCGGCGGGTTCGGCAACTGGTTCGTCCCGCTGATGATCGGCGCGCCGGACATGGCCTTCCCGCGGATGAACAACATCTCGTTCTGGCTGCTGGTCGCCGCCTGGGTTCTGCTGATCACCTCGATGTTCGTCGATGGCGGTCCGGGACGCGGCTTCGGCGGCGGCTGGACGATCTATCCGCCGCTCTCGACCTCGGGCCAGCCGGGTCCGGCGATGGATTTCGCGATCCTCTCGCTGCACATTGCCGGCGCCTCGTCGATCCTCGGCGCGATCAACTTCATCACCACGATCTTCAACATGCGCGCTCCGGGCATGACGCTGCACAAGATGCCGCTCTTCGCCTGGGCGGTGCTCGTGACGGCGTTCCTGCTGGTGCTGTCGCTGCCGGTCCTGGCCGGGGGCATCACCATGCTGCTGACGGACCGCAATTTCGGCACGACCTTCTTCGCGCCGGAGGGCGGGGGTGACCCGATCCTGTTCCAGCATCTGTTCTGGTTCTTCGGCCATCCCGAAGTCTACATCCTGATCCTGCCGGCTTTCGGTATCGTCAGCCATATCGTGGCGACCTTTTCCAAGCAG
>JAIXTR010000665.1 GCA_027483845.1 Caulobacteraceae bacterium
CGACCCCCTGGTGCGCTATGTCGTGGACGATGAGTTCGGCGACCTCGCCCACAAGGAAAAGAGCTTCGCCGACCGGGTGATGTTCTGGAAGAAGGGCGACGCCGAGGCCGCCCCGCAGCAGACCGCCGCCCTCGACGGCTCCAACGCCCCCATCGACGCGGCCGCGGAAAAAGAACGCGTCGCCAAGCTGACCGGCGACAAGCCGATCACCATCCAGCGCGAAGGCAAGACCCGGATCAAGCTCCCGGGGCTGTAGCGCCGGGGCCTTTTCCCTCCCCTTCATGGGGAGGGACAGACCGCGTAGCGGTCAGGGTGGGGAATACGGATTGAGCTCCGGTATCCAAAGTTGATCCCCACCCCGCGCGCCTTTGGCGCGTCGCCCTCCCCATGAAGGGGAGGGAAAAGTGATCGTTCACTACTCCCCGGGCGTCTTCACGACGAACCCCTGTGCGCGCAGGCGCTCGAGCACGCCGTTCTGCGCCAGCAGCGGCCGAAGCGGGACCAGCACGATGGCGTGGCCAGGGGTCTTCAGGGCCCCGGCGATGGCCGCAGCGGTGTCCGCCTTGGTGCGCTCGTCGTAGCTCCGTCCGCCCGTGATCACGGCCAGGCACCGCTCGTAGGTCCGCTCGTTCTGTAGCGCCCCCTCGACGTCGCCGGCCGCCCAGGCGCGCGCGGCCGCAAGCGTCACGCCCGGTCCCGCCTCAGCCTGCGCCAGCACCTCGTCGAAGCAGATCCGCCCCGTGCTCGCGGGCGTGCGGAGGATGCCACTCAGCTGCGGCCCCAGGTCGTAGCTCTTCTCCACGACCTTCACGCCTTTCCGCTGGGCCAGCAGGCGCACCAGCTTGGCCGGGTCCATGTTGGTCAGCTGCGAGCGGTCGCGATAGTCGATGGCCAGCTGGACGCCCGCCGCCAGCGGATTGTTGGTGCCATAGTGCTTGGCGTCCTGGCCCAGGCGGCTCCGCACCGCCACGAACCGCGCCCGCGTCCCCGCGTCCAGGCGCGCCTCGAACGGCCCGCCGGACCTCAAACGCATCAGGTTGAAGGCCGTCCCGATGGAGCCGCCGACCTTGGCCCGCACATTGACGAAGGGCAGGACGACGACGTTCGCGCCCTCCAGCCGCCGCTCGAAGATCGCCCGGTCCCATTCCATGCGCTTCGGCGCCAGTGAGGGCACGCCCAGCACATAGACCGTGGTGTCCGCATCGGAGACCCGCCACCAGGCCGGGCCGGGCAGCCGGCCACGAACCACCAGCTCCTCCACCAGGGCCGCATCCGGGTCATCGACCGCCAGGGCGGCGGGGTTGGACGTCGGCAGCGTCTGGGCCAAGGCGGACGGCGCCCACAGGCCGAGCGCCAGAACCAGCGGGACGAGGCGATTCAGCACGGACATCGGGCTCCTTGGAATCGTACTATGTAGGCAGGTCACGCTTATGCCGATACGCCGCCTCCCCACCGAACTGATCAACCGCATCGCCGCCGGCGAGGTGGTGGAGCGGCCTGCCAGCGCGGTCAAGGAGCTGGTCGAGAACGCCCTGGACGCCGGCGCGACCGAGATCCAGGTCCAGGCCGATGGCGGCGGCCTCACCCGCATCCTGGTGGCGGATGATGGCAATGGTCTGGCCGTCGACCAACTGCCCCTGGCGGTCGAGCGCCACGCGACCTCCAAGCTCAACCCCGGCGACGACGGCGAGTACGATCTGCTGCGCATCGCCACCATGGGGTTCCGCGGCGAGGCCCTGCCGTCGATCGGATCGGTGGCCCGCCTGTCGATCACCAGCCGGGCCAAGGGCTTAGCTGACGCCCACGCGATCTTCGTCGACGGCGGCGCCGTGGGCGCGGTGTCGCCCGCCGGCTTCCCGGGCCCCCACGGCGCCCGGGTCGAGGTCCGCGACCTGTTCTACGCCACGCCCGCGCGCCTGAAGTTCATGAAGTCGGAGCGGTCCGAGAGCCAGGCGATCGGCGAGGAGTTGAAGCGCCAGGCCATGGCGCATGAGGCCGTCGGCTTCAGCCTGGACATCGACGGCCGCCGCACCCTGCGCCTGCCCGCCGAAGCGCCGGGGGTTGAGGGCCGCCTGGCGCGCCTGGGGGCGATCATGGGACGGGAGTTCTCCGAGAACGCGCTCTTGATCGACCATGAGCGCGAGGGCGTCCGCCTCAGCGGCTATGCCGGCCTGCCCACCTACAACCGGGGCAACGCCGCACACCAATACCTGTTCGTCAACGGCCGCCCGGTGCGCGACCGCCTGCTGCAGGGGGCGCTTCGCGGCGCCTACGCCGACTTCCTGGCCCGCGACCGCCACCCCGCCTGCGCCCTCTACATCGAGCTGGACGCCGGCCTGGTCGACGTCAACGTCCACCCCGCCAAGGCCGAGGTGCGGTTCCGCGACCCTGGACTGGTGCGCGGCCTGATCGTCAGCGGCCTGCGCCATTCGCTGGCCAGCGCCGGCCATCGCGCCTCGACCACGGTGTCCATGGCGGCCCTCGGCGGTTTCCGGCCGCAAGGACTGCCCTACCCTGCCGCCCGACCCTCCGGCGGCGGGTTCTCGGCCTGGAGCGCCGGGGGCTGGCCCGCCGCAGCGGCCGCCGTCGCCCAGGCCATTCCCGGCCTCTCCGAGGTGTCCGCCCGCGCCGAGGACGCCTGGAGCCCCGGCGTCGCCGAACTCGCGACGGCCGCCCCGGCCTTCGATCCCGTCGACTACCCCCTGGGCGCCGCCCGCGCCCA
>JAIXTR010000230.1 GCA_027483845.1 Caulobacteraceae bacterium
CGTCGACCTGCGGCGCGAGGGCCCGTCCCCCATGCGCGCCGACGATCGGCGTGACGCCGGCCTCATCCATCGGGCGGAACCCCGGCGTCACGACGTGCGCCGGCTCGACGTCGGGCTCGGCCAGGTGAGCGTCCTCGTCGGGGCCGCCGAAGTCCATCGGTCGCGACCGCTTTGAGAACCTCATCAAAGCCCGTTCCTTCAGCTCTTCGCCACCGGCGTACGTGGCCGGCCGTCCAGGATATCAGCCGCGAAGGATTACTCTCCGCGCGGCCCGACGCAAACAGCCGGGCCGACGAATCGCACGTTGGACGTCGGAATGTCGCGGAAGCTCAGGCCTTGACGGCGGTCGCGCGCGGGCCGTCGGGGCAGTTCGCCGGGATCACCTTCTCGACCCGCTGCGCCTGTCGCGGCGAGCGGGCGACGGTGCGCTGGTCCGCAGCCACAGCGCCGATCCGCGGCGGCTCGGCGCGCGGCGTGTCGATGGTGACGCCGAAGTGCGAAAAGGCAGCAGCCGACGAATGCACGACCACCGCCGCCACCATTTCCGTCAACGTCGCCATGGGCCCACCCCCGCGATTCCACCTATCGTTGCTATACGGGCAACTCCCGTGCACGACGAGAGGTGGCGCATCTTAAATCTTAGTCATGTTCGCAGGACCGCTTGAACAGCAGGCGGCCGGAACGCGTGTCGCATCCGGCCGCCGCAGATCACGAGGTTAGGTTAGAGCACGAAGTCGGCGCTCACCAGCGTGCCGGCGCCCGGCATCACCAGCTTGAAATCAGCGACTCCGTCGCCGTTCAGGTCGCCGTAGACATTCGTCTGGCCGGCGGCGATTTCAAAGCGCAGCTCGCCCGCCTTGTTGTGGAAGGCCGACGTACCGATGAACGTGAAAGACTGGTTGCTCGCGATCGTGGTATTCGCGTCGATGTTACCCAGGTTGATACGATCGCCCTCAGCGCGCGAGAAGTCCATAATGTAGTCCGGCGTCATCGTGATCTCGCCGTCGCGGAAGGCAAACACGTCGGCCCCGGCGCCACCCGACATGGTGTCGGCGCCGGCAGCGCCTTCCAGCGAGTCATTGCCGCCCCCACCCGCGAGCGAGTCGTTGCCGGCCCCGCCCATCAGCTTGTCGGCGCCATCGTCGCCCGCCACGGTATCGTGGCCCGCACCAGCGTCGATCGTGTCCGCGCCCGTGCCGCCAAAGATATGGTCGTCGCCGTCCTGGCCCGAGAGCACGTCATCGCCGCCCTGCCCGCGGATGGTGTCCGCCGCCAACGTTCCGGTGATCTTGTTCGCGAGTTGGTTGCCCTCGCCGTAGGTGGCGCCGGCCATCATCCGCAGGCGCTCGACATTTTCGGGAAGTGTGAAGTCGACGCTGGCGACGACCAAGTCATCTGCGCCGCCGTTGGCGTCTTCGATCACGATGTCGTTCTTTGAGAGCACCGTATAGGTGTCGTCGCCTGCGCCGCCGACCATCGTATTGTGCCCGACGCCGCCACCGGTGAGCTGGTCGTTGCCGTCGCCGCCCTCCATGCGCATGTCATGCTGGCCATCCGCGCTCAGGCGGTCAGCGGCGGCCGTGCCCTTCACGATGATCGACTGCACGCGGACCGTCTCGATCCGGTTCACTGCGGCGGTCGCCGCCAGGTCGAGTTGCGCGGTGGTGACCAGCTTGGCGCCGTCTAGCATCAGCGTCGCCACCGTGGGGTGAGCCGCAAGCCAGGTCGCCTGAGCCGCCTTGCCGCCGTCGAGGACCGTCCCGGTCGACACGCGATCGTTCACCTGGACGAGGCGGACGTTCTCGACGGACACATACTTGGGCGCGACGTTATTGCTGAGAGTCGCATCGGTGCTGTTGATGACGCGGATCCAGGCCGTCTGGTCTGGAAGGCCGACGATCGTGTTCCCTGAGATCGCCAGGCCCGTGGCGCTGTCGACAGAAATCCCGTGATACTGCGAACCGACGATCAGGTTGTCGGTGATCTTGATGTTGGCGTAGCCCACGCCGCCTTCGTCGCGAATGAAGATGCCCTGCATCGCCGCGCCGGTCCCACGGACGATCACGTTTTCGGAGATCGTGATGTTGTGGACGACCTCGGGGTTCTCTTCGAGGGTCCAGAACTGGATCGCGTCGGGGTGGTCGTCGCCTTCGGGGAAGAAGTTGGCGAAGTAGTTCTTCGAGATCACGACATTGTCCGAGCCGCTGCCGCGAACGCCATCGAAGCGGAGATCATGGAACGAGTTGTTGGTGACCGTGAAGCCGTCGTTGTCACGGTGTGCAAGGGCGATGCGCACATCATGAAATTCCGAGTTCTTGACGGTGACGTTCTCGCTGAAGCGGACGGTCATCCCCGAACCATCGTTGCCGGCGACGCCGTCGACCGACCCGTGAACGTTCAGATTTTCCAGCGTTATGTTCTTGCTACGCTCGATGACATAGCCGTAGCCGGTGTCACGATACTGGACTTCCATCTCCAATCCACGGAACGTGATGTTCTGTGCATCGTAGATGGACATACCCGTCAACTTCGCTTCCTTCGCAGGATCGAGAGACGTCACAGTAACGTTTGAACTGTACTGGTTCTTTTCGAGCGAAATTGAGAACGCGTCATAAGTTCCAGGTGCCAACTTAATCTCGTCGCCACCTTTGGCCGCACGAAGAGCTGCGATCAGGCTCGATGTATTGCTAACAACAATGGTCGACACGTACGCCTCCAGATCACATATTTGGCGTATCGACGGTCAATCCGCCGTTGCCATACATCACCATGGACAGACGTTACGCGGCTCCAATTTCAGATTGCTTAAATGACTAGGTTAAACGTTACATAATTTTACGTCCTGTAAACTAAATCAGTCGGAAATTTGTAGTTGTTTTCGGGCACGACTTACAGCGGGACGTGCAATATTGTTGCGACCAAAGGCGACATTTTGACCAAGAGTCCGCGCCTCGTGCTCAAGCAGCCAAAGCTTTCTGTGAAGACCGCCACGGTAACCTGTTAGAGCTCCGTTTGAGCCAATGACGCGGTGACATGGCACGACGAGCGCGACAGGGTTCGAGCCGTTCGCGAGTCCGACCGCGCGGGATGCGGTTGGACGCCCGATGGCGATGGCCAGCTTGGCGTAGCTCCACGTCTCCCCCGATGGGATTTGACACAGCGCCTTCCACACGCCGCGTTGAAAGTCGGTGCCGCCCCCGTCCCAGACAACGTCCTTCAGTGCGTCAATCTCACCAGTGAAATAGGCGTCGAACACCGAAAGAAACGGCCCAATGCCTTCGACGAGTGCTGCGGTGGGATAGCGTCGACGGATCCAGCTGAGCAGCGCCGCTTCCTGGTCCATCCAGTCGAATGCGCGCAGAATTCGTACCTCATCACTCACCACTAGAGCTTCGCCGATGGGCGTCGGAATTCGATGGAGCGTCAGAGAGGTCGGCGGAATGGTCGGCATCAGGATCGTTCCCCGCGGCATGAGGCGTGATTGGAAGCAGGATCGCAGGCCCATAAATGCTGGGCCGCATATGCACGCCACGGCGTCCAGGTTTCACTGC
>JAIXTR010000215.1 GCA_027483845.1 Caulobacteraceae bacterium
CGAGCGCCCGTCCTGCTCATCCACGGCGACAAGGACACGGTCGTCGACCCTGCGCAGTCGTTGCTCATGGCGGAAAAGCTCAAGGCTCTGAACCTGCCTTATGAACTCCTGATCCTCCCGGACGAGAACCATTACCTGACCAGGACCGCCACTCGGACTCAAACGCTGGAGGCGCTTGAGCGCTTTCTGGCGAAAAACCTCCCGGTGAACTGATCCATACGCGTTTGCCTCTTGGCATACGCGTATGAATTCCTAGATGTGGGGCTGACCTTAGGAGGAACGCCCTTGCCGCTGCTGCTCTGTCCGAACTGCAACACGTCGATGCAGAACGTCGCCCGCGCGGGCGTCGAGATCGACATGTGCCCCAGCTGCCGGGGCGTCTGGCTTGATCGCGGAGAGCTCGAGAAACTGCTCGCGGGGCAGCGCGAAGAGCAGGTGAGTCAGCAACAGGACCGTCAGCGGTTCGAGCGCGAGGTCTCGGACTTTCACCGCGACCCCGACGACTGGAAGCGCAAGCACCCGTACGACGGCAAGCACGGCGGCCACCGTTACGACGACGACTACAACTACCGGAAAAAGAAAAAGCGCTTCGACATCTTCGACATCTTCGACTGAGTGGACGGCCGCTTAGAAGGGGATGCGCTTCACGGGGTTGTCGCTGCCGGCCATCCCGCCAAGCGCGGCGGCCGGGGAGGGCGGTCCGCGATAGGTGTCCCAGCCCGCGCCTGGCGTGGGCGGGGAGGTCGGCTTGATCCCGCGCTGGTACTTGTAGTCGCGCTCCCGGCGTGCGGCCGCCGCGTCGAGGCCGGCGGCCTTGTCGCGATTGACCCCGAGCCCGACGAAGGGCGCATCGCGCGCGGCGTCGGCGAAACGGTCCATGCACGCTTCTCGCTCGGCCCGCGTGAGGGTGGCGCTATCGCAGCCGAGCTTGCCGCGCAGGGCGTTGCGGGCGTTGACCGCCAGGGCGTCGTCCGGGCTCGGCGGTGTGATCGTTTTGGGCCCGGGTGTGGCCGGCCGGGCAGGGGTGTCCGGCTGCGGCGGCGCCGTCAATGGCGCGACCGGCGGGGGCTGATCGGAGAAGCGGGTGGTGCGGCGGTGGAGGCGCACCTGGGTCGGCGCGGCCCCGGGCAGGGCGCCGGGCGGCGGCGTGCGGGGCATGATCAGGATCGGGATGATCGCCTGGGGCGGGCCCGACTGCAGGACGGGCGCGCGCAGCCGCGGCGCGTTGAGCACGAGCAGGGTCGCCAGCACGGCGTGCGCGGCGACGGACGCCGCCACGATCCCGTACGTTCGGCTTCCGCCCGCCGCGCCCATCGATCCTTCACTCCCGCCAAAAGCTGGGCCATAGGGAAGGGGCGTTTGCACGGCGAATTCATGGCCGTCGCCGCGGCGCACGCTTCCGACCCACGCAGATTGACGCCGCGGCCCTTCCCGACTATGAAGCGCGCTCTTTCGAGGCCGGGGATTCTTCCCAGCTTCGATGAACCGCTCCCGCCGGTACGCCAGCTAGGCGCCCCGGCGAGTTTTTGCGTTTCATCGGATGGCCGCGGAAACGACCGAAAAATGATCCCAACTGAGGCGCCACGGCCAAACGGCACACGCCTCCACGAAGCGAGACTAGATGCCGACAGTCAACCAGCTCATCCGTAAGCCGCGTCAGGACAAGCCGTCGCGGAACAAGGTCCCGGCCCTCAAGGGTTGCCCGCAACGCCGCGGCGTTTGCACCCGGGTCTACACGACGACCCCGAAGAAGCCGAACTCGGCGCTTCGTAAGGTCGCCAAGGTCCGTCTGACCACCGGCATCGAAGCTGTGTGCTACATCCCCGGCGAAGGTCACAACCTTCAGGAACACTCGGTCGTCCTGATCCGCGGCGGTCGCGTGAAGGACTTGCCCGGCGTCCGCTACCACATCCTGCGCGGCGTGCTCGACACGCAAGGCGTCAAGGATCGTCGCCAGCGCCGTTCGCTCTATGGCGCCAAGCGGCCGAAGTAAGGAAATAAGAGATGTCCCGTCGCCGTCGCGCAGACAAACGAGTTGTTCTCCCGGACCCCAAGTTCGGGGATCTCGTCGTCACCAAGTTCATGAACTACGTGATGTACGAAGGTAAGAAGGCCGTCGCCGAGACGATCGTCTATGGCGCCTTCGAAATCCTCGAGACCCGCCGCAAGGATCTGGGTCCGCTGGAAACCTTCCACACCGCCCTGGATAACGTGGCCCCGGCCATCGAAGTGCGCTCCCGCCGGGTCGGCGGCGCCACCTACCAGGTGCCGGTCGAAGTCCGTCCCGAGCGCCGCAAGGCGCTGGCGATCCGCTGGCTGATCAGCGCGGCGCGCAAGCGCGGCGAGAACACCATGACCGAGAAGCTGGCCGGCGAACTGCTGGACGCCTCCTCGAACCGGGGTTCCGCCGTCAAGAAGCGGGAAGACACCCACAAGATGGCGGAAGCCAACCGGGCCTTCTCGCACTACCGCTGGTAAGCCAGACTTCCTAAGTGAGCTTTCCGGCGCGGGCGGTTTGAGATAAACCGCCCGCGCCGTTCGTTCAGCCTCATTCGAAACGTCGTTTTTCAGAGCATCCGCTATGCCCCGCATCCATAAGATCGAAGACTACCGCAACTTCGGAATCATGGCGCACATCGACGCCGGGAAGACGACGACGACCGAGCGGATCCTGTATTACACCGGCAAGAGCCATAAGATCGGCGAAGTCCACGACGGCGCCGCGACCATGGACTGGATGGAGCAGGAGCAGGAACGCGGCATCACGATCACGTCGGCCGCGACGACCGCCTTCTGGGAAGGCAAGCGCCTCAACATCATCGACACCCCCGGGCACGTGGACTTCACGATCGAAGTCGAACGCTCGCTGCGCGTCCTGGACGGCGCCGTCGCCGTGCTGGACGGCAACCAGGGCGTCGAGCCGCAGACCGAAACCGTCTGGCGTCAGGCCGACCGCTACAACGTTCCGCGCATCGTGTTCGTCAACAAGATGGACAAGATCGGCGCCGACTTCCAAATGTGCCTGCGCACCATCCGCGAGCGCCTGGGCGTCAAGGCCGTTCCGATCCAGCTGCCGATCGGCGCTGAATCGTCGCGGAAGGGCATCGTCGATCTGGTCCGCATGAAGGCGGTCGTCTGGGAGTCGGAAGGCCTGGGCGCCAACTATCACGACGAAGAAATCCCGGCCGACATGAAGGCGGACGCCGAAGCGGCCCGCAACTACATGATCGAGAACGCCG
>JAIXTR010000105.1 GCA_027483845.1 Caulobacteraceae bacterium
CCCTGGGCGTTGATCAGGAACTCGCCATAGAGGCGGTTCTCACCGGTCGACGGATTGCGGGTGAACGCCACGCCGGTCGCCGACCCGTCGCCCATGTTGCCGAACACCATCGACTGGATGTTCACGGCGGTGCCCCAGCTTTCGGGGATGTCGTGCATGCGGCGGTAGAACTTGGCCCGGTCGTTCATCCAGCTGGCGAACACGGCGCCGACGGCGCCCCACAGCTGCTCGGTCGGGTCCTGCGGGAACGGCTTGCCCAGGTCGCGTTCGACGGCGGCCTTATAGTCGGCGACCACGGCCTCCCAGTCCTCGGCGGTGAGCGCCGTGTCCACGTGGACGTCCAGCCGGTCCTTGTGGTCGTCGAGGATCTCCTCGAACATATGGTGGTCAAGGTCGAGGACCACGTTCGAGTACATCTGGATGAAGCGGCGATAGCTGTCGAAGGCGAAACGGCGGTCGCCCGACAGCTTGGCCAGGCCCTCGACCGTCTTGTCGTTGAGGCCCAGGTTCAGGACCGTGTCCATCATTCCCGGCATCGAGGCGCGGGCGCCCGAGCGGACAGAGACCAGCAGCGGGTTGGCGGGATCGCCGAACGCCTTGCCCGTGAGCTTCTCGACCTGCTTCAGGCCCTCGGTGACCTGTTCGGTCAGGTTGGGCGGATAGGCCTTGTCGTTGGCGTAGTAGTGGACGCAGGCCTCGGTGGTGATGGTGAAGCCCGGCGGCACCGGCAGGCCCAGCGACGACATCTCTGCCAGGTTGGCGCCCTTGCCCCCCAGCAGGTTCTTCATCGAGGCGTCGCCGTCGGCGGAGCCGCCGCCGAAGGCATAGACCCAACGCGTCTTCACCAACGTATCGGCCATCTTGTCAGTCCCCTAAAGCTAGCCCGTAACCTGGGAGAAATCCGCCACTTGTCCCATGGCGTCCCGGACTTTCGCCAGAAGGCGCAGCCGGTTGTCGCGTTCCTCGGATACGTCGGAATTCACTAACACCTTGTCGAAAAATGCGTCGACCGGCGCACGAAGCTTGGAAAGTTCGCGCATGGCGCCAGCGAAGTCCTCGGCGTCCAGGGCCGCGTCCAGCTTGGCGTCCAGCTCTCCGACGGCGGCGATCAGGGCGAGTTCCTGCTCCGACGACGTCGCCATCCGCACCGGCGCGCCGGTCGGCAGAGCGCCCTTCTTCTCTTCGGCCTTGAGGATGTTCACAGCGCGCTTGTAGCCAGCCAGCAGGTTCGCGCCGTCCTCCGCCTTGAGGAAGGCTTCTAGGGCGCTCACCCGGGCGACGACCCTGACCAGATCGTCATCGCCAAGGGCGAAGACGGCGGCCACCAGGTCGTGGCGCTGACCGCGGTCGCGCAGCCAGACGGCCAGGCGGTCGGCGAAGAACGCAACGATCTCGTCGGCGACCTGATCGTAGGGCCGGAATTCGTACAGCACCTTGCCCGTGGGCTTCTCGCGTTCGAGCCGGTCGAAGACGATGTCCACCTCACGGTCCATGGCGACGACCAGGGGCGGACCGTCGAGCAGCGCCTCGTCGAATTCGCGGAGATAGACCTCGAATTCCTGGGACTTGGCCCGCCCGCCGGCGCCCAGGTGGACGGTGACCTTGGGCGTCGACACCCAAAGCGCCCGGCCCGGATCGACGAAGCAGCGCAGCGACCGGTACCAGTCCGCCACCGCCTGGCGCAGTGGGATGCGGAGCTCCGACCCCAGTACAATGCGGATGACACCCAGCGCGGCGCGGCGCAGGGCGAACGGGTCGCGCGACCCGGTCGGCTTCTCATTGATCGCAAAGAACCCGGTCAGGGTGTCCAGCTTGTCGGCAAGGGCGACGGTCATGGTAACCGCGCGATCGGGAACCTCGTCGTTGGCGCCGGCGGGCTTGTAGTGATCGCGGATCGCCTCGGCGACCAGCGGGGAGAGCCCCTCGGCCTCGGCGTAGTAGCCGCCCATGACGCCTTGGAGTTCGGGGAACTCGCCCACGACACCCGTGCCCAGGTCGGCCTTCGCCAGACGTGCCGCCTGCACCGCCTTCGCGGGATCGGCGCCCACGCGCGGCGCCAGGGCGGCGGCCATCATCTCCAGCCGCTCGACGCGCTCGTACATGGCGCCCAGCTTGGCGTGGAAGGTCACGCCCTTGAGCTTCTCCAGCCGGTCTTCGAGCCGGGTCTTGCGATCCTCGTCCCAGAAGAACCGGGCGTCGGACAGGCGGGCGCGAAGCACCTTGGCGTTGCCGAGCGCGATCGTCTGGCCGCCATCGGTGGCGTCGATATTGGCCACCGTGACGAAGTGCGGGGCCAGCTTGCCGGTGCGCGGGTCACGCACAGCGAAATAGCGCTGGTGGACGCGCATGGAGGTGCGGATGACCTCGGGCGGCAGGTCCAGGAAGGCGGCGTCCATGTCGCCCATGACGGGTACGGGCCATTCGACCAGGCCCGCCACCTCGTCCAGCAGGCCCTGGTCTTCGACCAGTTCCAGGTTGCGGGCGAAGCAGAGCGTGCGGGCGGCGTCCAGGATGCGGTCCTTGCGCTCCTGCGGATCCAGCACGACGAAGTGCTTCTCCAGCTTCTCGGCGTAGGCGTCGAAGTCCTTCACCTTGAACGACTGGCCCGAGCCCATGAACCGGTGGCCCTGGGTCACGTCGCCACTGGCGATGCCATCGATCTCGAAGGGCACGATCTCGCCGTCGAACACGCAGAGGATCCGCCGCAGCGGCCGGACCCAGCGCAGCTTGCTGACGCCGGACACCATGGACTTGGGCCACGGGAAGTCGCGGACGATCGCCGGGATGATCTCGGCCACGATCTCCGGCGTCGGCCGGCCGGGCTTGTGGATGTGGGCGACCCACACGCCGTCGCGCTCGACCAGGTCCGACTTCGTCAGGCCGGTCTTTCGTAGGAAGCCTTCCAGCGCCTGATCCGGCGCGCTGGTGCGCGGTCCCTTGATGTCCTCATGGCGATCCTTCTGCGCCTCCGGCAGGCCTTCGGCCACCAACGTCAGGCGACGGGCGCCGCAGAAGGTCTTCAGCGCCTCGGGCAGCAGCCCCTCGGCCGCCAGCCGTTCGCGCGCCAGACGTTCGAGGTCGCGCGCGGCGCCAGCCTGCATGCGGGCGGGAATCTCTTCCGAGAGCAGTTCGAGCAGGAGTTGAGGCATGGCTTAGACGGCTTCCGCCAGAGCCGCGGGCTGCAGCGGCAGCGGGGCGTTGCCGCCCTGCGACGCCACCCAGGCTTCGGCGCACATCTTACAGAGGTCACGGATACGGCCGATGTAGGCCTGGCGCTCGGCGACGGCGATCGCGCCGCGGGCGTCCATGATGTTGAACAGGTGGCTGGCCTTCAGGACGTGATCATAGGCCGGCAGCGCCAGGGGCTGACCCTGGCGGCCCTTGTGGCCGAGGATGCGCGGCACCTCGCGCTCCATGTCCTCGAACTGACGCTTAAGGGTCGCGACGTCGGCGACTTCCAGTTCGAAGGCCGAGAACTGCTGCTCGTTCGGGAGATAGATGTCGCCGTAGGTGAACTCGTCGTTGAACCGCAGGTCGTAGACGTTCTCGACGTTCTGCAGATAGAGGCTCAGGCGCTCGAGCCCGATGGTCAGCTCGCCGGCCACGGGGAACACGTCCAGGCCGCCCACCTGCTGGAAGTAGGTAAACTGGGTGATCTCCATCCCGTCGCACCAGACTTCCCAGCCCAGCCCCCAGGCGCCGACCGTCGGGTTTTCCCAGTCGTCCTCGACGAAGCGGATGTCGTGAACCTTGGGGTCGATGCCGATGGCCTCGAGGCAGCCCAGGTATAGCTCCTGCAGGTCCTCGGGGTTGGGCTTCAGGATCACCTGATACTGGTGGTGCTGGTGCAGCCGGTTGGGGTTCTCGCCATAGCGGCCGTCCGCCGGGCGGCGCGAGGGCTGCACATAGGCGACTTTCCAGGGTTTCGGCCCGAGCGTCCGCAGCACCGTCATCGGCGAGAGCGTCCCTGCCCCCACCTCGACGTCGTAGGGCTGCAGAATCGCGCAGCCCTGACGGCTCCAATAGTCATGGAGTTTCAGGATAAGGCCCTGAAAAGACAGTGGTTGATCTGGCATTTGGAGCTGTACGTTCGCAGGCGCAAAAAAGTCGGCGGACCATAGGGCCCGCCGACCTTCGCTTCAACCGCCGAAACCGACGGCGGATCTTGGCGATCAGTTGCCGCGCGCGGCCGTGCGCTTGCCGGCCCGGGACATCGGCGAGCCATACTTGGCGCGGTTCTCCGCGGTGTCGGCCACGGGGCCGTTCGTCACCGTCGTCGTGGTGACGCTGGCGGTCTGCGCATACCCACCGGCCGCAGGCGCGACGACGGCGGCCGTGGTGTCGGCGGAGGTGCTGACGCCGGTGTCGACCGGCGGCGCCTCTACGGTCTCAGCCGGCGACGCGCCGACCGGCACAACCACCTTCTTGCTGTACTGCTGGTCGTCCGAAGGGGCGTGGGCGCCGTTCCAGTCGCCGGTCACCGAGCCCGGGGTGGGCGGCTTCGGCGTCTGCGGGCTTTGCGCGAAAGCGGCCCCGCCCATCAGGGCGAAGGCAGCGGCGGCGGTGGTCAGAAGAGCAGTCTTCATCGTCAGAACTCCGGTTGATGGCGCGATCGTCTGTCCATCTCGATGTGCCGACGGTGTACGGCTCAGGCGGGTGTTGGTTCCGCCTGAGCCGTCGCTTTCGATCGCTAGCGCGCCGGCGCGGTCGCCGAGGCGTCGGCCGGCGGCGCGGCCGGCGCATCCACCGCGCCCTGGCCCGCGACCAGGACGTGATCGACGACATGCAGCAGGCCGCTGCCGGTGCGCAGGTCGGCCTGGACGATGGTGGCGCCGTCCACCTTCAGCGCGCCCGCCTCGTCGCTGCCGTCCAGCAGGATCGTGTCACCGGCGCCGGACGGGACCGGACCCTTGGCGCCCTTGATCTTGGTGGAGTCGATCGGCGCGTTGACGACGTGGTGCAGGACGAACTTCTGCATCGCGGCCTTGTCGGCCTTGAGCTTGGCCAGATCAGCCGCCGGCATCGCCGCGAAGGCGGCGTCGGTGGGGGCGAAGACCGTGAGGTTCTTGTTGGTCTTCAGCAGGCCGGTCAGGTTGGTCGCATCGATGCCCCCGACGAACGTGCTGAACTGACCCGACAATTTCAGGGTGTCGATCAGGTCGCCCTGAACGGCCACGGGCGCGGCGGCGGCAGGCGCCTGAGCCTGAGCGGCGAGCGGCGCGGCGCCCAGGGCGGCGACGGCGGCGGCGGCGAGGAGGAAGCGGGTCGGCGACATTCAGGATCCTTGTGACTTCTGGCGGCCCGTCCCAAGCGGGGCCGCGTTGACTACGCGGGAGACCGGGGACGGTTCCCGCCTCCGACGTGGCGAGACTAAGCGTCGACGGCGCCGGATTTGCGACGGCGGCGGGGTTGCCTCTGCCACGCTTTCCGCCTCCCGACACCTCATTGTGCTGGATAATTTGGCGCCTTGGGCCACCAACGCTCAAAAACTGTGCGCTCGCGGGCTTCTTCACCAAAGCGTCACCCCAGCGGTCCGCCCCGCGCGGCCACCGACATAGCGTCGCTCCGACCGCTGCCAAGGGGATCAGAACAGCGCGGCGGTCTTCGAACGAACGAGAGGGGTTGGGCCCGCCCTCAGGGCCGGACGCGGGAGCGAGCGGATGACACTCATCATGGCGATCGTCAAACCGTTCAAGCTGGACGACGTGCGCGAAGCGCTTGTCGGGGCTGGCGTGGAAGGTCTGACGGTCTCGGAGGTCAAGGGTTATGGCCGGCAGAAGGGCCAGACCGAGATCTATCGGGGGGCGGAGTACCAGATCAACTTCCTGCCCAAGGTGAAGCTGGAGGCCGTCGTGGACGACGCGGCTGCAGCCAAGGCGGTCGA
>JAIXTR010000506.1 GCA_027483845.1 Caulobacteraceae bacterium
AAGGACGCCGTGGCCGGCGCCGCGCGCCACGCCAGCCGCAGCCGCGCCTCCGCATCCGGCAGGGGGGTGAGGATCATGGACGGCTTGCGCCCAGACCCTTGAGCAACTCGGCCACGGCGACGTCGAGCTGGCTGTCCTTGCCGGACAGGGTCTCGCCCAACAGCCGCTCCACGCGGATATCGACGGGACGAGGATTGAGTTCCATGTCCTTGCCGTCCGCCCCTTGGACTCGGATGAACGGCACCCGAAGGTTCGACCCATCGATCAGGCTCTGGCCGCCAGTGTAGATGATCCAGCCGGAGGTCGGCACGCCGACCACCTTGCCCAGGCCGAGGTACCGATAGCCCTCGGTGAAATCCTCGGCGTCCGATAGCGAGCTCTCGTTGGTCACCAGGATGGTGGGCAGTCCCAGCGCGCGTTGGCCGAGGTTCTGCCGGCTGGGGACCCCGAACAGGCCCCGGGGCGTCATGGTCAGGAAGTTGCGGCGGGTGAAGACGTCCAGGACATAGCCGTTGACGAAGCCGCCGTTGTTGTTGCGAACGTCGATGACGACGCCTTCCTTGCCCTGGTTCTGCGCGTCGAGGTCCAGATAGAGCTGGTTCAGGCTGTCGGCGCTCATGTCCAGGATGTGGACGTAGCCAAGTCGCCCGCCGCTGGCGCGCTCGACGTAGGCGCGGCGGTCGTTGACCCACTGGCGGTAGAGCAGGCCCGACGCCACCCCAGGTGCGACCGGACGCACGACGGCTTGGCGGCTGGCCCCGGCCGTGGCGACGGTCAGGACGGTTCGCTTGCCGGCCCGGTCGAGCAGCAGGGCGTCGAGATTGATCCCCGCGCCCGCCGGCTTTCCGTCGACGGCGGTCAGCACGTCGCCGGGCCGGATCGAGCCCTCGATGTCGGCGGGGCCAAGGGCGACCACCTCGCGCACCACCAGGCCGCGGCCGGCCTCATAGGCCTCTCGGTCGAAGCGCAGGCCCAGGTCGCCGACGCGGGCCGCCGGCTGCGACCCGAACCCGTCGCTGGGGCGGCTGACGCCCGAGTGCGAAGCGTTGAGCTCGCCGATCATCAGATTGATCACGCGACGCAGCTCGTCCGCGGTCTGGGCGCCTTGCGCAAAGGGCTCGAAGCGGGTCCGAAGCGCGGCCCAGTCCTGACCGTGGAAGGTCTCGTCGTAGAAGCTGCGGTTGAGGATGGACCACGCCTGGTCAAACACCACCTGCCGCTCGGCCTCGAAGCGGACGACCATCTCGCCGGACACGTCGATGAACCGCGGCTTGGGGTTTTCGATCGTCGTCGTGCTGACCCGCCCGCCGTCCAGATAGTAGATCTGCTTGGAATCCGGGCTGAACGCATAGTCGCGCTTGGCGCGGCGGCCGCCCGTGAGCTGCAGCGCGGCGGGCGGCTCCTTGGCCAACTCGTCCAGGCTGTAGCTGAACAGGTTCTGCTGCCCGCCCTCGCTGACGCGGAAGACCAGGGTCTTGCCATCCGGGCTGATGACCGGCTCCTCGGCCGATCCGCCCAAGGGGATGATCGTCGCCCGTTCGCGCAGCCCCTCGAACACGATGCGCACGGTGGGAACCTTGCCCTTGGGGGCGGTCGTATCAGGCTTGGTCTCCTGCTCGGCCTTGGCCTCGCCTTCTGACGCGGGCTTCGCGTCCTGCGGCTTGTCCTTGGGCTCGCTTTCGGTGGTCGACGGCGCGCCGGGCGCGGTTGTCCGGAAGAGGTCGCGGAAGGCGTCTTCCCGATACTTCGGCGTGTTGGGCAGGAGGTCGATGCGGACCACCTTGGACGGCTCGCTCCGCTGGCCGGTCTCGAAGACGATGTACTTGCCGTCGGGCGACCAGGCGATGAGGTCGGCGGCGTTGCCGTTGGCCAGGAAGCTCACCTGCCGCGCCTCGCCCCCCGTCGCTGGCACGACCCAGGCATTGCGGAACGATTTCCGGTCGGTGACGCCGAACGCCAGCCACTTGGAGTCTGGAGACCAGGCGGCGCGAACGCCGCCGTTGCTGTCCAGGGGCCCCTCATAGACGACGACATCCCGGGCGGGTTGGCCGGCGGCGCCGAGGGTCAAGACGCGGAGCTGCCGCGGCCCGTGGAGATAGGCCAGCATCTTGCCGTCGGGCGAGTAGATCGGCGCGGCGTCGACATCGGTCGCCGCCGTCAGCGCCCGTTCCTTCTGGGTGGCGAAGTCGTACTCCATCACCTGGCTGGTCCGGCCGCGTTCGGCGACATAGGCCAGGCGTCGGCTGTCCGGCGACCAGGTCGGGTCGCTCTCGGCGGCGGCCGTCTCGGTGATCCGCTGGGCCTGGCCGCCCTCCTTGGTCGGGGCGGCGAAGACCTCGCCGTGGGCGACCACCGCGAGCTTCTTGCCGTCTGGCGAGACGCTCAGGCTGCGGAAGGTGGTTTCCACCAGCCGCCGCTCACCCGCCGCGGCCGGCGCGCCGCGCAGGGCGACCGGAACCTTGGCGGCCGTGCCTGTGGCCACGTCCAGCTTCCAGATTTCGAATTCGCGTTCGAAGACGATGGTCCGCCCGTCGTAGCCGATAGATGGGAACAGGACCCGCCCGTCGGTGAATCGGGTGACCTGCTGCGGCGCGCCTCCGGCCGCCGGCATGCGCCAGAGGTTCTCGGTCCCGCCTTCGTCGCTCATGAACCACAGGGTCCGGCCGTCAGCGCTCCACATCGGCCACAGGCGCTTGGCGCTGGCCCCCAGCAGCTTGCGATAGGGGGCGGCCGCGCTGACCGGCTTAAGCCAAAGCTCGGCCTGGTCGATATGGCTGTGCCCGTTCCGCCACCATTGGTTCGACGAAATGCCCTTGGCCATCAGGGCGATGGTCTGGCCGTCAGGCGACGGCGCGCTATTGAATTCGTTGAGGTAGCGCTCGCGGCTGACCTCCAGCGGCGTGCCCCCTGTCGCAGCGACGCGATAGACGTCGTTCTGGCGGGCGACGTCGTTCGACGCGCTCGAGATGTAGATCCATTTTCCGTCGCGCGACCAGCCGTCGAGCTGCTCGTTGGCGTCGGAATAGGTCAGGCGACGCAACTTTCCGGTCGCCAGCGTCAGGATGTAGACGTTCGCCGCGCCCGCCCGCGTGGAGGTGAAAGCCAACTCGCGGCCATCGGGCGAATAGAGCGGCCGTCCTTCGGTCGCCTGGTCGGTCACGAGCAGTGCGGCCGTGCCCCCGGCGGCCGGGACGGTCCAGATGTCGCCCCCCGAGACGAAGGCGATCTCCGCCCCGTCCGGCGACAGGGCGGGCTCGGCGAGGGAGGCGCGCGGCGCGGCGTGCGCCTGGATGGCGACGGCGGCGGCAGCGGCGAACAGCAGGCGGCCCAGGCCGCGGCGGAAAGTCATGAACGCGCACTCGCGAAGCTTGAGCGTCCCTGTGTAAGGGCCAGCTTGGCGAGGCGCTAGAGCCGCGGGTGAGAACAGGGGCGGTGGCCGGGCGACACCGTGTCGATCGTCCGGCCGCTCGCGTAAGGACTTAGTCCTTGGCGCGTTCCTGGTAGGAGCCGTCTTCGGTCAGGATCACCACCCGCGTGCCGGCGGCGATATAGGGCGGCACCATGATCCGGGCGCCGTTGGTCAGGATCGCCGGCTTGTACGACGAGGAGGCGGTCTGGTTCTTCACCGCCGGTTCGGTCTCGACGATCTCGAACGTCACCAGGCGCGGCAGTTCCAGCGCGATCGGCACGCCTTCGTGCGTGGAGAGGGTGACGGTCATGCCGTCCTGCAGCCAGGGGGCCGCGTCGCCCACCACGTCCGGGGTCACCACGACCTGGTCGTAGTTTTCCGGGTTCATGAAGTGGTAGCCCTCACCGTCCTCGTACAGGAAGGTGTAGTTGCGGTCGTCCACGAAGGCGCGCTCGACCTGCTCGGTCGTCCGCCAGCGTTCCGACACCTTCACCCCGTCCGAGATGCGGCGCATGTTGAGCTGGGTCACCGGGGTGCCCTTGCCGGGGTGGATGTTTTCGGCGGTCAGGACGACGTAGAGCTTGCCGTCCATGTCGACGACGGAGCCCTTCCGGAGCGAGCTGGCGATGACTTTCACGTAGAGTCCTTGGCGATGCGGCGGGCCTTGCGGGGGGACCCGCGCGATTCCGCTGATGAAATTCTTGTCGCGCCCCTATAGCGATGTGCGCCGAAATCTCCAGCCCCCCGCGTGGCCGCAGCCCTTGACCCAGTCCGTCGAAACGCCTTGGTGGTCCCCCGACAGGCGGCCCGATCGTCAGCCGTTCCTGGCGGCGCGCGGCCGGATCACCCGTGCGGTGCGGGGCTGGTTCGAGGCCGAAGGGCTGACCGAGGTGGAGACCGCCGCGCTGCAGGTGTCCCCCGGCAACGAGGCCCATCTGCACGCCTTCGCCACCCGGGCCCTGACCACGGCGGGCGAAGGGCGGCCCATGTACCTGCACACCTCGCCCGAGTTCGCCTGCAAGAAGCTGTTGGCGTCGGGGGAGACCGCGATCTTCACCCTCGCCAAGGTCTGGCGGAACCGTGAGCGCGGGCCGCTGCATCACCCCGAATTCACGATGCTGGAATGGTATCGCGCGGGCGCGGCCTATGAGGTGCTGATGGATGACTGCGTCCAGCTCCTGCGTCTGGCGGCGCAGGCGGCCGGCGCGCAGGCCTTAAGCTGGCGGGGCGTGACCGCCGACCCGTTCGCGGCGCCTGAGCGGCTGACCGTGGCTGCAGCGTTCGACCGTTACGCCGGCGTGAATCTGTTCGCCGACGATCTCGCCGGCGCGGCGCGGGCGGCGGGCATCCGCGTCGCCGCCGACGACACCTGGGCCGACGTGTTCAGCCGGGTGATCGTGGAGAAGGTGGAGCCCAACCTGGGCCATGGCCGGCCAACGATCCTTTGCGAGTATCCGGTCTCCGAGGCGGCTCTTGCCCGACCCAAGCCCGGCGATCCGCGGGTGGCCGAGCGGTTCGAGCTCTATGCCTGCGGCGTCGAGCTGGCCAACTGCTTCGGGGAGCTCACCGACGCCGCCGAACAGCGCCGCCGCTTCCAGCAGGAAATGGCCGAGAAACTGCGGCTCTACGGCGAGACCTATCCCCTGGACGAGGACTTTCTGGCCGCCCTCGCGCTCATGCCGCCGGCCAGCGGCGGGGCCCTCGGGTTCGACCGGCTGACGATGCTGGCGACAGGCGCATCCCGGATCGAACAGGTCCTATGGACACCTGTCGCATGACGCTGGTTTTCGGCTTGACACCCAGCCCGGCGCAGCGGCCCTTTCCGCCGTGCCAAAACTAAGCCTTTCTCGAAGGTTACCCCACATCGTCGTGCCGCTCCTGGTGCTGCTGGTGGGCGCCATCGCGACGCTGTTGACGGCGGCGCAGCTGCTCGACGCCACCACGGCGCGTGACGCCGCGCGCCTCCGCGCCGAGGCGGATCAGGCGGTCAGCGCCCTGAAACAGCGGATGGAGGGTCACAGCGCGCTCCTGCGCGGAACGGCGGGCCTCTTCGCCGGCAGCGATGATGTGAACGCCGAAGAGTTCGCGGCCTATGTGGGGCAATTGGGATTGGGGAGCCGCTACCCCGGCGTTCTCGGCATCGGATACACGGCGCAAATGGCAGGCGAGGGCGCGCGGGACGCGCTGGTGGCGCGCATGCGACGGGCCGGGGATCCCGGGTTCCGGGTGTGGCCGCCAGGGCGGCGGCCGCTCTACAGCAGCATTGTCTACCTCTCGCCACTCACGGGCGGGAATGCGGAGGCGATCGGCTACGACATGCTCAGCGAGCCGACTCGACGCGAGGCTATGCGGCGTGCGGCGGCGAGCGGAGACCTCGCCATGTCGGGGCCCGTGACCCTGGTCCAGGACGCCACGGGCCGGCCGCAACCCGGCGTTCTGATGTTCCTGCCGGTCGGGGCGTCCGACGGACGTGGCGGGCGGGTTCAGGGATTTGTCTACAGCCCGCTGCGAGCGGGCGATCTGCTAAGGCCGGTGTTCCCGGCGCAGGCCGAGAGACTGGTGGACGTTGGGGTCTATGACGGCGCGCCCCGGCCCGACAGCCTGTTGTTCCAGACGGCGCCGCCTGACGCCCACCCTGCGCGCTTCACCGCAGCGCGGGTCGTCAACGTGGCGGGACGTCCCTGGACCGTGGTGGTGCGAACCCGTCCCGCGTTCGAAGCGGGCAGCAATCGCGCCCTGGTCTACTGGACCGCGGGGCTTGGCGCGGCGATCACCCTGGCGCTGACCTTCGCGGTGTTGATGCAAGCGCGCGCGGCCTTGCTCGCCGAGACGGCGCGGGGGGAACTTCGTGCCGCCAATGCGGGCCTGGAGGACCGGGTCGAGACGCGGACCGCGGAACTGCGCGGCGAGATGGTCCGGCGCGAGGCGGCCGAAAGTCAGGTGCGCCAGATGCAGAAAATGGAGGCGATCGGCCAGCTCACCGGCGGCATCGCCCATGACTTCAACAACATGCTGGCGATCGTAGTCGGCAGTCTGGACATGGCCCGACGGCGCATGTCGGACGGTCACGATCCGCGGATCGCGCGCTACATCGACAACGCGGCCGAGGGCGCCCAGCGCGCGGCGGCCCTGACCGCCCGCCTGCTGGCCTTCAGCCGTCGCCAACGGCTCAATCCGGAGCCGATCGACGTCAACCTGCTGGTCAGCGGCATGACCCAGCTTCTGGGGCGGTCGCTGGGCGAGCGGGTCGAGATCCGGACGACCCTGGCGGACGACTTGTGGCCCGCACACGCCGACGCGGCGGAGCTTGAGAACGCGCTGCTGAATCTCGCGGTGAACGCCCGCGACGCGATGCCGGGCGGCGGCCGACTGACGCTGGAAAGCGCCAACGTCACAGCCCCGCTGGCGGAGGACCCGGGCGGACCGGCCAGCGGCGACTACGTCTCCATACGCATTCACGACACCGGCGTCGGCATGCCGCCTGAGGTGATGGAGCGCGCGTTCGAGCCGTTCTTCACCACCAAGGAGGTCGGCAAGGGCACCGGCCTGGGCCTCAGCCAGGTCTATGGCTTCGTCAGTCAGTCGGGCGGGCAGGTGACGATCCGGTCCGAGCCCGGCGCGGGGTCGGCGGTGATGATCTATCTGCCGCGATGGATCGGCCCCGTGGGCGCGGCGGCGGCCTCCGGCGTCCGGGGCCCCCTGCCACGGGCGCTTCGCGGCGAGTCGGTTCTGGTGGTCGAGGACGAGCCCGACGTGCGCCGCCTTTCGGTCGAGACTCTCCGCGAGCTTGGCTATGTGGTCGTCGAGGCGTCCGATGCCGCCGAGGCGCTGCAGCATCTAGCCGAGCGGCCCATCGACCTTCTGTTCACCGACATCGTCATGCCGGGGATGAACGGCCTGGAGTTGGCGGAGCAGGCGCAGGCCAGCCGGCCGTCCCTGAAGATCCTCTACACGACCGGCTATGCGCGGGACGCCCGGGCCACGGAACCGATCCGCGCGGCCCTGCTATCGAAGCCGTTCACCATCGATCAGCTGGCGCGGCGGGTTCGCCATGCGCTGGACGACGCGCGGGTGTCCTGACCCCTGCGCGTTTGCGGCGGCGGCGAGGATGGGCCATATGCGCGCCGCCATGACCGCTCGCACCCTTCGTTCGCCCCATGACCTCGCCGAGGCCGGTCTCGTGGCGCCTCACCGCCTTGCCGAGCTGGAGGGCGTGGCCGCCCGCTACGCGGTGGCGATTACGCCGGCCATGGCCGAACTGATACCTGACAACGACGCGATGGCGCGCCAGTTCGTGCCGACGACCGCCGAGCTCGATCACACGCCCGACGAACGGGCCGATCCCATCGGCGACCATGCGCGCAGCCCCGTCGAGGGGATTGTGCACCGCTATCCGGACCGGGTTCTGCTCAAGGCCAATCATACGTGCGCGGTCTACTGCCGGTTCTGCTTTCGTCGCGAGATGGTCGGGCCTGAAGGCATCCGCCCGCTTTCGCCCGAACAGCTGGACGCCGCCATGGCCTATATCGCCAGCGACCCTGCGATCTGGGAGGTCATCGTCACCGGCGGCGACCCGCTGATCATGTCGGTGCGGCGTCTGCGCGATCTCATGGCGCGCCTGGGCCGCATCCCGCACGTGAAGGTGGTGCGCTTTCATACCCGGCTGCCCGCCGTCGATCCTGAGCGCATCACGCCGGGGCTGGTGGCGGCGCTGCGGGCGTCCGGCAAGACGACCTGGGTGGCGCTGCACGCCAATCACGCCGATGAACTGACGCCTGCCGCCGAGGTCGCCTGCGCTCGCATCCTCGACGCCGGCATCCCCATGGTCAGCCAGACGGTGCTGTTGAAGGGGATCAACGACGATCCCGTCACCCTGGCCGCCCTGATGCGGCGGTTCGTCGAGCTCCGCATCAAACCGTACTATCTGCACCACGCCGACCTGGCGCCGGGCACCTCCCACTTCCGCACGACGTTGGCGGAGGGGCAGGCGCTCATGCGCGACCTGCGGGGCGACGTCTCGGGCCTGTGTCAGCCGACTTACGTGCTGGATATTCCCGGCGGGTACGGGAAATCCCCCGTAGGACCGAGCTACGTTGCGGAGGGTGAGGTCACAGATCCTCAGGGCGTGCGACACGTCTACCCGCCGGCGTAACGTGTTAGATGTTGCTTCTGGGTGACAGTCGGACTGTCACGTCATGTGGCGCGGTCGACACACTGACCGGCGCGGCCCAGTTATGCGTTCATCCAACGATCATCACGGCCCGTAGATATGTCGGGCTGAAACAAAGGGACCGGGGAAAGACATGAGCGGCGATGAGTTGCGGGGCGGACGCATTGGGCGCTGCCTGGCTCTGGCCGCCTTGGCGTCCCTGGTCTTGGGCGATGTGACCCTCGCTCAGCCGGCCCCGGTAGCGCCGGTCCTGCCAATTCCGGCCACGCCCGCGCCGCCGCCTGTGGTCATTCCGGCGCTGACGCCCGCGCAGGTGCAGATGGCGATCAAGGCCCTGCGATCGGCGGATCTGCAAGGACTGCAGCCTAAGGCCTACGTCCCGGATGGCCTTCCCGACGACGGAACCCTGACCCCTGCTCAGCAGACCGCGCTGACCGAGGCCCTGGTCCGCTACGCCCGTGACGTGCGCATCGGGCGCATGGAGCCGGAGCGTTTCCCCGAACTCTGGCAGGTGCGGCCCGCCGCCTACGATCCGCGGCCGGACCTTGCGGCCGCCTTGACCGAGGCGCGGTTGCAGCCATGGCTGGACAGCCTGGCGCCCCGTTACGCGGGCTATGCCGGCTTGAAGCGTGGCCTTGTCCGCTACCGCGAGATCGCCGCCGCGGGCGGCTGGAAGACGGTCGCCGACGGCCCCAAGATGGAACTGGGTTCGCGCGATCCCCGCGTCGCCGCGCTGCGCGCCCGATTGGCCGTCGAGGATCCGCTCGTGAAGGCGGCCGGCGCTCCGGTTTTCGACAAGCCGCTGGAAGAGGCGGTGATCCGCGCCCAGCGGCGCTATGGGCTGAAGCCCGACGGTGTCGTCGGCAACGGCACCCTGGCCTATCTGAATCAGCCTGTCGGCCAGCGCATCCTGCAGATCATCGCCAACATGGAGCGCTGGCGCTGGATGCCGGCCACCATGCCGGCGACCCGAGTCCAGGTGAACACCGGCGCCGCCATCGTCACCCTGTTCCGGGACGACAAGCCGGTGATGTCGATGAAGGCGGTCTCGGGCCGTCCCGGCGACGAGACTCCGATGCTGGTCTCATCAATCCACTCGGTGGTGATCAATCCCCCGTGGAACGTGCCGTCCGGCATCGCTCAGCGGGAGCTTTGGCCGAAGGAGAAGGCGAACCCCGGCTACCTCGCCAAGCACGGCTACCGCATCATTCCGGTGCAGGGGGGCCAGCCGCGCCTGCAGCAGGCCTCCGGCGACCAAAGCGCCCTGGGCCGCTTCAAGTTCGACTTCGACAATCCGTTCGCGGTTTACCTGCACGACACCCCGTCGAAGGGCGGGTTCGATCTCTACGCCCGGCAGGCCAGCCATGGCTGCGTGCGCCTGGAGAAGCCGCGCGCCCTGGCCGAGGCCCTTCTGAACGGCGACGCCACCTGGACGCCCGAGGCTATCGACAAGCAGCTGGAGGGCGACAAGACCGTGCGCGCCCGGCTCGCGGAGCAGGTGCCGGTGTACATCCTGTACTGGACCGCATTCGCCAGCAGCGACGGGCAGATGCACTTCCGCTCCGACCCCTACAACTGGGACCGGGATCTGCTGCAGCGCGTCGGCGTGCTCGCCACCGGCGTGAAGGCCTGAGGAGGCCCATGCGATGATGAAGACCGTTCTGTGGATCGCGGCCGCCTGCGCGGCGGTCCTCGTGGCCCTCGCGGTGAGCCGCAATCTCGACCTCGGCCGCACGCCCGAGCCCGCCGCAGAGCCTGCGCCGGTCGTGGAAGCGCCCCCGCCACCCCCGCCGGTGGTCGAGGCGCCTGTCGTTGCTCCTGAACCGCCGAAGCCAGTCGAGCGGACGCCTGAGGAACAGCAGATCCAGGACGATGCGGCCGCCACGGGAATGACAACGGTGGAGCCCGACCCGCCGACGGAATCGCCCCAGACGTAAGGGCGTCAGGCCGTCTGTCGGCTCAGGACCCCTGCCACTGGCGAACACGGCCGGTGTCGACGTGGACGAAGTTCGACACGGGATAGTAGCCGACGCCGCCGGCGCCGAGCGATAGGGCCGCACGGCGCAGGTTCGCTAGCTCAACACCCTGAATCCGGATGTCGATCGCCTTGCCGATCGTGTGCTGACTGTTGCTGGCCACGCCGTTCGACCGTTCGTGGAGCATGGCGTTGGTCTTGGGCGAGCGGTAGCCGGAGATGATCTGGAAAGGCGCCCGAGTCTCGAGCTTGTCGCTGATGGCGTGCAGCGCGTCGAACAGGCCCGGATCGATGAATCGCTCCTCGCCTGTCCGCCAGTCGCGCATCACCCGCGTGGCCTCGGCCAGGGCGTCGCGCAGATACTCGCCGTTCGCGTAGTAGACCTCGTTGAACCGTTCGCCGGTGTGCAGGTTGTCCAGAACCGCGCGCCGCGGCTCCCAGATGTCCAGGCT
>JAIXTR010000461.1 GCA_027483845.1 Caulobacteraceae bacterium
CGGGGGTTCTCGACCGGGCCCGGCTGCAGACGGTTCTCACCCCGGACTATCTGATCCTCTCGCCCGCCGGCACCGACCTGGTCGGCGCGATCGCCGTGGAAGCCTGGGTGCGGCGCTGGCAGACCCGGGTCCCGGATGCCCCAGGCGCGTGGCGGGGTTGAGGCCCCGCCGCCCGCTTGGCGCATCACAACGTCGTCCAGGTCGAACGGGGCGAGTCGTCCCGCGCGCGCAGCAGCGTCGCGGACGGTCGGACGGCGATGCCGCGGCGCGTCGCCTGTCTGCCGCAGCGAAGGCCGGCCGGCGTTGTTCCGGGTGGGCAAGGGCCTTGCCATCACGCGCAACGCGTCGATCCGACCGGGCCGGGTTTTTCCACGTCCTCTTGGGACGGGCGGCGGGCTGACGCGCGGACTGGGTCGCTGGGCGCGGACATGCGAGCAGAAGGGGCGGACGGGGTTAGATTCCTGCCCGGTCGAACCGGGATGATCGCAGACGGTCGACCTGTTTCGCGGAACCCTCCCGCGGCTGCGCTTCGGATCCGGCTTTCGCGCATTGTACCGCTATGATCCCTGCAATCGCCTTCGTCGGCGCCGGCCCGACCACGATCTATACGCTCTGCGCCTTCCTCAGGACGGTGGAGGGCGGCGCTGCGGTGACCATCTTCGAGGCGCAGGGGCGGGCCGGACTGGGCATGCCCTATCGCCCCGGCTGGAACGACCCGGCGATGCTCTCCAACATCGCCAGTGTCGAGATCCCGCCGATCGACGAGACATTGATCGACTGGCTTCAGCGGCAGCCCCGCGCCCGCCTGGTTCGCCTCGGGATCGACCCGGACGGGATCGATGAGCACGCCTTCTACCCCCGCCTCGCCCTGGGAGAGTATTTCCTTGAGCGGTTTGGCGTCCTCGTCGACCACGCCCGCGCGTGCGGGATCGCCGTCGAGGTCGCGACGCGCTCGCGCGTGGCGGACATTGTCGCCGTGGGTGATGGTCTGCGCCTGACGGTGGCCCAGGCGAACGGCGATACGCTCGAGCGCATGTTTGACCGCGTTGTTTTGGCGACCGGACATCAATGGCCGGAGGAGCCGGAGGTGAAGCCGGGCTACTTCCTGAGCCCCTGGCCGGCGACCGCCTTGAAGCGCATTCCGCCCACGACCGTGGCCATTCGGGGCAGTTCGCTCACCGCCATCGACGCGGCGGTCGCCTTGGCCACTAACCATGGCGGCTTCGTCGAGCGCGACGACGGAACGGTCGACTATCAGATCAGTCCGGGCAGCGAGGATTTTCGGCTGAAGATGCTGTCGCGCAAGGGCCTCTTGCCCGAGGCGGACTTCTTTCATCCCGTCCCGTACGAGCCGCTCACGATCTGTACGCCCGAGGCCATGAACCGGCTGATCGCGACCGGAAGCGCTGACATGCTGGGGGACGCCTATGCGCTCTTCAAACGGGAGCTGGCGGCGGCGGATCCGGCCTACGCGCAGCGCGTGGACCTGGATTCGCTGGCGCTCGAGGACTTCGCGGACCGCTATTTCCAAGACCGCAGTCGCGCGGATCCCTTCGCGTGGGCGACGCGCAACCTCGCGGAAGCGCGCCGGAACTTCGAGGCGGAGTTCACGGTCGGATGGCGCTACGCGATCCTGCGCATGCACGAGGTTCTGGCCTTGATCGCCCCGCATCTCGACGCGGACGACCTCGACCGCTTCAACCGGTTCCTGAAGCCGGTGTTCGTCGACGAGTATGCGACGGTCCCGCATCTTTCCATCGAGCGCCTGCTGGCGCTGCATCGCGCCGGCCGCCTCGACGTGGACGCCCTTGGCGAGACCTCGCGTCTCGACACGGCGGGGCCGGGGCCCGGGGTGACGCTGGTTGTCGGCCGCGAACGACGCCACCTTCCGGTGCTCATCGATGCGACCGGCCAAAGGCCGCTGGGGGTTGAGGCCTTTCCGTTTCCCGGTTTGCTGGCGCAGGGCGTGGTGCGCGACGCCAGGGCCGACGACGCCGAGGGTCCGAAGGGTGTCGCCATCGACGAGCGCTTCCACCCGGTCTCGGAGCATCCCGCGGCGAAGCAGATCTACTGCCTCAGCATCCCGTTTATCCTGGGAAGACATCCCTTCATTCAGGGAATCACCAGCTCCTTTGAGATGGGCGAGATCGTCGGGGCAGACCTGGCCGCCGGCGTTTACCCGCGCGGCGACCGGGCCGCCCGTCGGCCCGCGCTGGCCGCATGAAGCTCTTCGCCATCTTCGTCGGCGGTGAGCACCCCCGTGCGAATATCGAGGTCCACGACATCCGCTTCATCGCCGCCCAGGACATCACCGACACCTATGCGCAGCTTCGGGCGGATTGGTGGGGTAAGCCCGGGACCCTGCATGTGGACTGCTGGGCGGAGATCCGGCGGGTGGACAGCTATGACGTCATCCTGAAGTCCGATCCGCCGCCGGGACCGGAGCGGCTCTATTTCGTCAATCTCGGCGGCTACGATGGCCAGACGTTTGGAGAGCAGCATCGCAACCTGTTCACGGTCGCGGCGTCCGTCGCGGAGGCCAAGGCGAACGCGCTCCGCACGGCGCGCCACTGGCGCGACCCGCACCGGGACGACCTCTATGAGGCGGAGCAGGCGTTCGCCCTCGACTCGCTCTTTGGTCCGGGCCTTCGCATCCATCTCGCTCGCGGCCCAGGCGACGACACCCTCGACTTCATCTGCGGCTACACGCCGTTGAGGTAGACACCGGCTCGGACGCGATCCGGGTCCCTGCGCCGTGGGCTCGGCGCCGCGGTCACGGCGGCCCGCCCAGCCGGTCGTCCAGGAAGGCGAAGATCCGGGCGTACATGTCGCGGATGTCGCCGGGGCTAGTCACCGTGTGCAGGGCCCCATGATAGGTGACCAGCTGCGCGTCCTTCCCCTGCCGGAACAGCGCCGAGTACATCGCCTCCGACTGGGTGAGCGGGATCTGGTCCTGCGCCCCGTGGATCAGCAGCAGGGGGGTGACGATCCGGTCGGCGGCATAGAGCGGGCTGTTGCGCACGTAGCGGTCCGGGACCGCCCAGGGCGGCGCCCCCAGCTGCGGCTGCGTCGCCTCGATGCCGCCGGTAGGCCAGAGGCTGGTGTAGCCCTGGTCCGGGGCCACCTGGGCGAAGAGGGTCAACGACCCCCAGGCGGCGGCGAAGTCGCTGTAGCCGCTGATGGCCACGGCCGCCCGGAACCGGTCGGTCTGGGTGAGGGTCGCCAGGGTGGTGTAGCCCCCGAAGCTGTAGCCCACGATCGCCAGCCGCCCGGGATCCAGCCGCGGCCCGGCCTCCGGATCGGCGAGGGCGGCGTCCACGGCGGCGAGGATCCGGTCCGCCACCTCCGCGGCCGGCTCCACCAGACCCTCCGGCGGCGCGGGGAGGGCCGGCAGCAGCACCGCATAACCGCGCCCCACGAGCAGCCGCAGGTTCAGCATGAAGCTGGGGGTCTCCGGCGCCGTCCCCGGCGCGACCGCCGGCGCCGAGCCCAGATAGGGCCGCACCAGCAGCGGCCGGCGCCCCCACCCCGGCGGCCGGTAGAGCCAGCTGGTCAGCATCCGCCCCGTCCCGTCCCGATGGCGGATGGGCTGTACGATCATCGGGTCGGTCCCCGACCAACCTGCATTGACCGTGGCCACGGGCGCCAAGACCCCGGCCGTGTGCGCCACGGCCAGCTGGCCCACCCCCTGGTTGTCGACCGACTCCACCGCCCAGACGCCATCGCCCGCCGCGCGCACGACCCCGGACGTCCCGCCGGCCCCGGCCGCTGCGGCCGCAACCGCGTCCGGCAGATCGCCCGTCACCCGCAGACCGTCCGCCGTCAGCCGCCCCGCGCGCCGCCAACCGCCCACCCTCACGCTCTCCACCACGACCCCCCCCGCGTCCCGCGGCGCCCGGCCCAGCCGGGGGCTGTCGTCCGGCGGTCCCAGGACCGCGACCCGCACCCCGGGACCGGACCGGGCCACGACCCGACCCCGATCGTCCATCGTCCAGACCTGGCCCGCCGCCAGCACGCTCAGCCGCCCCGGACCGGCGACCCGGACCCCCGGCGTCAGGGCGGCGGGCACGGCGGCGGTCAGGTTGCGCGATCCCGCGATCCCGACCGCCAGCCAGTCGTCGCGCCCCGCGTCCGCCCCCCGTCGTCCGAAGACCAGGGGCACGTCGCCCATCCAGGCGGTCCAGACCCGCACCGGGTTGGGGTCCAGCCGCGGACGGACGGCGGGATCGAGGGCGATGACCGCGCTGGTGGCCGCCTCGACCGTCCGGAACCGGCCATCCGACCACAGGCCGTCCGGCCCCCGGTCCAGCACCAGCAGCCGCCGCCCGGCGGGCGACCAGCTGAGCAGCTGGGGCAGGACATCGCAGGCGGGGCAGGGGGCCGTGACCGACCCCGTCGCCAGGTCGAGGACCTGTAGCCGGCGGGCCTCGGTCTCGAACCCCCGCGGCCCACGGGCCGGACCGTCGGGCCGCGCCTGCAGGTCCGGCCCCAGGGCGAGCAGGGCGACCCGCCGCCCGCCGGGGGCCAGCTCGAGGTCCACGAAGGGCCCGGTGGCGAGGGTTCGCACGCGGCCCTGCGCTAGATCCAGGCTCAGCAGCACCGTGTCCTCCGCCCGCCGCCGCACCCCGGCATAGCGTCCGCTGCCCAGCACCGTATGGGCCCCATCGCCCGCCGCCGCCGCCGCCCACAGGGCCGGCAGCCGCGTCGCCAGCAGAAACCCCTGGCGCACGGTGAGCGGCGGCTGGCCGTCGAGCCGGGCGATCACCAGCAGCTCGTCCTCGGACCGCCACTGCAGGGCCCGGCCCTGGCCCTCCTCCTGCGGGGTGATCGGCCACCAGGTGACGGCCCCGGTGGCCAGGGTGACCACGCCCAAGGTCCAGGCGCCGGCGCGGAGGCGGTAGACCGCCAGGCGGGTTCCGCCCGGCGAGAACCCCGCCAGCAGCACCCCGGGACCGGCGTCCGCCGCCAAAGGCGTCGCCACCGCCGACGGCGCCGTCAGGTCCACCCGCTTCAGCCGCGACACCGCCCAGCGGGTGGCGGTGTTGTAGTCGAACCGCGGAGCGGTGGCGTAGGCGTCCCGCTGCTCGAACACCAGCCAGCGGCCGGTGGGGTCCACGACCGCCCGGCCGAAGGATTCGCTGGCCAGCAGGTCGTCGATGTCGAAGGCCCGGGCGGCGGCGCTACCGGCGCCGCCGACCAGGACCGCGCCCAGCAGCGCGGCCAGCAGACGGCGCACGGCCGCCTACCAGGTCTTGGTGAGCTGAAGCGAGACGTAGCGGCCGATGGGATCCCCCAGGGCGCCGTCGTAGGCGATGCCCAGGGGGTTGTCGTAGAACGGCGGCCCCTTGTCGAAGAGGTTGCGGACGTTGAGCAGGACCGCGGTCCCCGCGAACGGCCCCAGGTCCGCCCGCCAGCGCGCCTGGAGATCCAAGGTCAGCAGGTCGTCGATCCGTGTCCCCGCCACGTCGCGGTAGCGGCCGGTGTAGTTGGCGGCGAGGCCCAGGCCGACGGCGCCGCGGCTCCAGTCGGCGGTGGCCCGACCGCGGACCCGCACCGGGAAGTTCATCGTCCCGGCCCGTTCCACCGCGGCGGAGGTCGGGGTGAGCTTCTGCTCGAAGTCGAGGACATAGGCCCCCTGCAGCCCCAGCCCGAACTGATCGGCGCCCACGTCCCACTGGTAGCGGCCGGCCAGGTCGAGGCCCCGGAGCCGCAGGCTCGAGGTGTTGACGTAGCGGTTGTCGACGATGACCGCGAAGGCCTCGGCCGGCGCCGGGCCGGTGCCGCCGCTGACGAAGCCGCTGTCCAGGAAGGCCTGGATCAGCGCCCGGTCGGCGGGGTTGGTGGCCGGCGAGATGCGGGTCACGAAGGCCGCCAGGGCGGGATCCACCAGGGCGTTGACCAGATTGGCCTGCACCGGCCGGTCGATCCGGTCCTTGAAGCGAATGGCATAGGCCGAGACATTGATCGACAGACCGGGCAAGGGTTGCGGGGTCCAGTCCGCGCCGACGGTGAAGGTCTCGGCGCGCTCCGGATCGAGATCCGCATTCCCGCCGGCCAGCAGCAGGGCCTGCACCCGCGCCGCCCCCTCCGGGAAGTTGGTGGGGGTGTAGCGGGGGAGGTCGTTGGTCTCCCGCAGGGCCGGGGCCCGGAAGGAGCGGCCATAGGTGCCGCGCAGCCGCAGGTCCGCCGCCGGCGCCCACACGAGCCCGGCCTTGGGATTGAAGCTCGTGCCGGTCCCCTCGTAGTGCTCCACCCGGCCAGCCAGGGAGACCTCCAGGCGGTCGACGCCGGGTCGGGCGTTGGCGGCGCCCACCAGGGGGACGCGCAGCTCCGCATAGCCGGCGGCCACCGTACGGGTCACGTCGGCCGGGGTGCCGGCCACCGGAGTGGCGGAGGCGAAGAAGTTGGCGGCGTCCTGCACCAGGCCCTCCCGCCGGGCCTGGGCGCCCACCGCCAGCTGCAGGTCGCCCCCGGGCAGCGGCCAGAGCGGCCCGTCCGCCTGCAGGCTGGCGGTGGCCACTCGGTTGCGGGTCCGGGACGTCGCGAACCCCGAGCTCAGGTTCGCCAGCGCCAGGGGGGAATTCAGGCCGCCGGTCCCGACGTAGGGATTGAAGTACCCATCCCGGCGGGCGACGTAG
>JAIXTR010000290.1 GCA_027483845.1 Caulobacteraceae bacterium
CGGGCGCCGAGACCTTCGGCCACTCCGGCTGGGGCGGCGCCTGCGCCTTCGCCGACCCGGAGCGGAAGCTGGGCGGGGCCTATGTGATGAACAAGCAGGGCGTCGCGCTGATGGGCGACCCCCGGCCCCGGCGGCTGATCGAGGCGGCTTACGCGGGGGCGTGAGGGGCTGAAGTTGTGGGGAGCTGTCGGCAGAGCGGGAGGCCGCCAGCCGGATCGCTCCCCGCCGGGATCACCCGTCCCGGACCTCCGCCAAGTCGACCACCACGTCAGCCCCGTCACGCCCGCAAGCCGACCTTCTCAAGGTCGCAGACGGGTGGGAAGCGGAAATTGCGGCTATCGATTTCGCTCGACGAGATCGGACCAGAACCGAACGTGCTTGATGTGCTGCGGCAGCGGGTGGCGCGGATTGACGAACTCGCGCTCAAAGTAGTTCGCCAAGTCGCCACCGCAGTAGATCACGTCGGACTGATAGACCGAGAAGACTGGGTTGCCGGCCTCGTTCGGCTCCGTTGGCAGGTAGCGATGCGAGACCAGCGGGATCAGCTTGGGGGCCTCGTTGACGACCCTCGTGATCACCTCTGACCGGGCCTCCGGAGTTCCGGGACGATCACCCCACTCTGGCCACCACAGCGCGTTGTTCTCGACATCGAACAGGAGGCCCTCCAAGGGCCACTTCAACATCTCGCGGATTTCCTTGTCGTCCGAACGCCAGTCGTAGGCGAGCACGGGCCGACGATCTCGGAGCAGCGCGACCAGATCGGGCGGAAATACGAGGCCATACTTCGCCTGCGCGACGTCAAGTTCGGACTGGGTGTAGCCCTCTGCCCAGAGGCGTCCTTCCGCCAGACGCTTCCGGTGAAACTCGCTGATGATCGGTCGGCCCAAGGTGACCGTCACCCCTGCGCCTGCCGTCGCGTCCCTGTCGTTTCGACCGAATGCGACGGCTCCCGAGCAGGTGGCAAGCACGGCTCCAACTCCGAAAGTGAAAGTTCGCCGTCTAACCCGCATGTTGGCATCCTGCCGGCCTGCAGCAGTCGGATCAATCAGCTCAGCCCGCGCCGGGGCAACGTCCGCAAGCGATCAATCCGCGAGTTGGCTCCCTCTCGCCAATCGAGCGCTCTGCGAAAGTCGTGGTCCGGGCGGGAAGCCAAAGACCTAATCCGACCCGTTGCGGACGTTGCAAGAGCTTGGGCCTCCCTGAGCGCGCTTTACCGCCCCCGCTTCGCAGGGGCGGTAAACGTTTGCTACGTGCGCTGGAGGTGATGGCCGCGTCTCACTCGTCTGCCACCTTTAAGACGGTCGGCTTGCGGGCGTGACGGGGCTGCCGTGGGGGTCGACCTGGCGGAGGTCGGTGATCGGCTATGCTGGCGGAGGATCATGGGGCTGGCGGTGTGCAGCAACGCCGGCTGAGGGCGTCATCTCCGGACTTGCAGAATGGCGTTTTGAGCGGACCCCCTCCGCCTCGCGGCCTTGCCGCGAGCCACCTCCCCGGGGGGGAGGAATTGGGGCCCCTAGATCGCGGCCACCGTCCGTTCGATCAGCCAGTAGGCGGCGAGGCTGCCGATGAGGTAGGCGGGGGCGAGGGCGGTCCAGGGGGGCAGGGTTCGGTGGTTGGCCTGGAGGAGGCGGCGGCCGGCGGCCAGGACCAGCAGGACGGCGGCCACGAAGGCGAGTTGGCCGATTTCCACGCCGAGATTGAACAGCAGCAGGGCTTGCGGCGCGGCGTCGGCGGGCAGGCCGATGTCGGCGAGGACGCCGGCGAAGGCCATGCCGTGCAGCAGGCCGAAGGTGAAGGCGATGAGCCAGGGTCGTCGTTGGGCCAGGCCGCCGGCGGCGCGGCGCGTGGGCGTCAGTTCCAGGGCGACGAAAAGGATGCTGAGCGCCACCAGCGCCTCGATGGCCGCCGAGGGGAAGCGGATCACGCCCAGGGCCGCGAGCGCCAGGGTGAGGCTGTGGGCGACCGTGAAGGCGGTGATGGCCTTCACCAGCTTCCAGTTGGGGCCGATCAGCAAGAGCAGGCCCAGCACGAACAGCAGGTGGTCGATGCCCACCAGGATGTGCTCGACGCCCAGGCGCAGATAGGCCGGCACGGCGACGCCCGCGGGTCGGGAGGGGCCGAGGGTCAGGCGCGGGGCGGCGGGCTTGAGGACGTGGTCCGACGTCCCGCCGTCGCGGGTGGTCACGCGGACGATGACGTCGGTGACGCTCTGGGAGAGGCCGTCGATCTCCAGCGTCTGGCCGGCCAGCGGCGGGCCGTCGCGGACGCGCCAGACGCGGGTGACGTAGCCCGGGGCGGCTTGCTCGACCTCGGCCGCTTTCTCGAGCGCGCCGCCGGACAGGTGGGGCACGAGCCGGAGCGCCATGTCGCCGACCACGGGGCGCTTCCAGACGACCTCGTAGGCGCGGGGGCCGGTTTCGCGGATCTGCACCAGCGCCGGGCGCACCTCATGGGCCTGCGCCTGGGGGACGCCCGCGACGACGGCGACCAGGACGAGGCAGAGCGCCAGCAGCCGGTTCACTGCGGCAGGCCCGCGATCTCGACCTTGTAGCGCTGGCGAAGGGAGGCCCGGAACGCCTGGTTCTGCTCTAGCCGGCGTTCGGCCAGCCAGGCCTCGCGGACCTCGCTCCGCACCTGCGCCAGGGGTGGGATCACCGGCGGCAGCCGCCGCTCGACGCGGATCAGGTGCAGGCCATAGGCGGAAGGAACCGGGCCGATCCAGGCGCCCACGTCGGCGCCCTGCACGGCGGCGGCGAACTGAGGGCCATAGTCCCGGTCGAGGTCGGCCTCGGCCACATCGGCGTAGGCCAGCGGCAGCAGCGACGGATCGCTGGCGGCGCTCTGGCCGGCCTTCACCCGCGCCAGGGCTTCGGTCGCGGCGGCCTCCGGCGTCTCGCCCGTCCGGTCGCGGCTGAAGTAGATGTGGCGCAGGGCCACCCGGCCCGCCGTGGCGTAACGGTCGCGGTGGGCGTCGTAGTAAGCCTGTAGCGTCCTGTCGTCGGGCTCGGGCAGGGCGGCGATGTCGTCGCTGGCGAAGGCCATCTTCTGGGCCAGCCGGCGGCGGACGATCATGTC
>JAIXTR010000090.1 GCA_027483845.1 Caulobacteraceae bacterium
CCAAAGGCCGCCGGCCGGGGTCAGCGGCTTGGGTTCGGACGGGCTGGCGTAGGAGACCGAATAGATCCGGCGCTCGATCGGCTTGTCCTTGTGGGCCGCGAAGATGACGGTCCTGGTCGCGTCGTCGACGCCCTCGATCTGCTCGACCGGCCAGTCGCCCTTGGTGACTTGGCGGATCAGCTTGCCGTCGGCGCCGTGCAGGTAGAGGTGGCGGAAGCCCGACCGCTCGGACGACCACAGGAAGGTCCCGTCCTTCAGCGGACGGAAGTCGTCGGTCAGGTCGATCCAGTGCGCGTCGGTCTCGGTGAGGATCACCTTGGCCCGGCCGGTGGCGGGATCGACGGCGAGCAGGTCCAGGCGGCGCTGGTCGCGGCTCTCGCGCTGGACGTAGAGGGTCTTGCCGTCCTTGGACCAGGTGACGCGGGCCAGGTAGATGTCGGGATCGGGACCGAGGTCGACCTTGATGCGCGGCCCGTCCAACGGCTGGACGTAGAGGTCGACGCGGGCGTTCGGCCGGCCGGGGCGGGGATAGCGCTGGGGCACGACGCGGGCGCCGGTGGCGTTGACCTCGGGGCGTTCGACGATGTCGACACCGGTCTGGTCCACGAAGGCGACGGCGATGGCCTTGTCGTCCGGGCTCCACCAGTAGCCGGTGTGGCGGTCCATCTCCTCCTGGGCGATGAACTCGGCCGTGGCCCAGCTCTTGAGCTCGGTCCCGCCCTCGGTCAGGGCGCGTTCGCCGCCGCCGGCGGTGGGCGTGACATAGAGGTTGTCGTCGCGGACATAGGAGACGAACCCGCCCTTGGGCGAGATCTTGGCGTCGATCTCGTCGGCGGGGGTGCGGGTGAGTTGGCGGGCCTTGGCCGCGGCCACGTCGTAGATCCAGACGTCGCCCTCGACGGGGGCTAGGATCACCTTGCCCAGGTCGTCCCAGGCGTAGTCGACGACCCCGCGGGTGGCGACGCCGGCGCGCTCTCGCCGCGCCTTCTCGGCCTCGGACAGTTCGCGCTCGGCCGGGGCCAGCTGCTTGCCGTCCAACAACATGCGGGGTTCGCCGCCGGCGACGTCGGCGATCCACAGGTCGGTGATGGTCAGGTCGTCGGCGCGGGTCTTGATGTAGGTGACCGCCTTGCCGTCCGGCGACAGCTGGACGCCGCGGGCCCGCGGGCCGGAGATGTCCGGGCTCTCGAAGATGCGTTGCGGGGGCAGGGTTTCGGCCATGACGGGGGCAACGGCGAGCAGGGCCGCAAGCGCGGCGAGGCGAAGTTTCATGGCCCCTGTTGAACCGCGTCGCACCGGCCTTGGCAATCCGGCGCGCAACGATCGGACACCTTGAACGTCGGCGGCCTTCGTGCGAACTCCCCGCGCATGAGCGAAGACACGCCTCCCGCCCTGCCCGACCGCCTGTCGGTGAACCCCGACAGCCCGTTCTATGACGCCGATATCCTGCAACGGAACGTCGGCGTGCGCTTCAAGGGCCAGGATAAGACCAACGTCGAGGAATACTGCGTCAGCGAGGGCTGGGTCCGCCTGTCGGTCGGCGCCTCGAAGGACCGCCACGGCAACCCGCTGACCATGAAGATGCAGGGCCCTGTCGAGCCCTACTACCGCGAAGGCTGAGGGGCTGACGGCGGCCTATTCGCCGTCGTCCAACTCCGGCAGCGGCTCAACGCGGAGCAGGGTGATCCGGGCGCCCTTGCGCGCCTCGACCCGGAAGCGGTGGTTGTAGAAGGTATAGGTCTGGCCGACCTCCGGGATCGCCTGGGCCTTGTTGATCAGCAGGCCGGCCACGGTCACCGCCTCGTCGTCGGGCAGGTTCCAGTTCATCATCCGGTTCAGATCGCGGATCGTGACCGAGCCCTCGACGGTGACCGCGCCGTCCGCGTCCGGCTTGACGCCCGCGGCGACAACGTCGTGCTCGTCCTCGATCTCGCCCACGATCTCTTCGAGGATGTCCTCCAGCGTCACCAGACCCTGCAGGGCGCCGTACTCGTCCACCACCAGGGCGAAGTGGTTCTGGCGTTTCAGGAAGGCGGCCAGCTGGTCCTTCAGGCTGGTGGTCTCGGGAATGAACCAGGGCTCGCGAAGGATGGCGCGGATATCCAGCTCGTCGATGCGCCCGTCGGCGTCGGAGAGCGCCTGCAGCAGATCCTTGACGTGCAGGATGCCGATCACGTTCTCGGCTTCGTTCAGATAGATCGGGACCCGGCTGTGCTGGCTGGCGAGGGTGGCGGCGACGATCTGGCGCGGGGTCAGGCTGCCGTCGACGGTCTCCATCGAGCGGCGGTGGACCATCACCTCGGACACGTCCAACTCGCCCAGGTCGAGCACGCCGCCCAGCATGTAGCGGTCGCGGGTCTCCACCAGGCCCTCGGAGTGGTGGTATTCCACCGCGCCGCGGATCTCCTCGTGGGCGGCCAGGACGTCGGTGCCGGCGTCCAGCTTGATGCCGAACGGGCGTAGCGTCAGGCGGACCACCCACTGGGCGCCGTCGGCCAGCGGGCCGAACAGCCGCACGGTCCAGAAGGTGGGCACCGACAGGGTGCGCGCCACATCGTCGGCGTGGGCGATGGCCAGGGTCTTGGGCAGTATCTCGGAGAAGATGACGATCAGCACGGTCATGACGACCGTGGCGATCAGGGCGCCGAGCGGGCCGGGGAAGGCCACGGACAGCACGCTGGTGGTGAGCGCTGAGGCGCCGATGTTGATGACGTTGTTGGCCAGCAGGATGGCCCCGATCATCGTCTCCTGATTGGTCAGGAGGCGGTTGATCCGGCGGGCCGGGCGGTCGCCCTCGCGCTCGAGCTGGTGCAGCCGTCCGCGGCTGGCGGCGGTCATCGAGGTCTCGGCCGCGGACAGCAGACCCGACATGGTCAGCAGAATGAGGAGCGACGGGGCCAGCGCCGCGATCAGGGCCCAGATCATGGCGTTGCGCCTTCGGTGATCAGGAAGTCTCGCACGGCGCGGGCGTCCACGTCCTTGGCGACGTAGGCGTCACCCAGCGCGCGGGCGAGGATGAAGGTCAGGCGGCCGGCTTCGGCCTTCTTGTCCTGGCCCATGTGGGCGACCAGGCGGGCAGCGTCGAAGGGATGGCCGGCGACCTGTGGCAAGGTGGTGGGCAGTCCGGCGGCGGCGATCGCGCGGGTGGCGCGCTCGGCGTCCTGGCCGGTGACCAGGCCCTGGGCGGCGGAGAAGCGGAAGGCCAGGGCCATGCCGGCGCCGACGGCCTCACCATGCAGCAGGGCGTCGCCGTAGCCGGTCTCGGACTCCAGCGCGTGGCCGAAGGTGTGGCCGAGATTCAGGAGGGCGCGGCGCCCCTGTTCCTTCTCGTCCTCGGCGACGATCTCGGCCTTCATTTCCACCGAACGCGCCACGGCCTGGGCGAGGGCCGCCGGCTCGCGCGCCAGCACCGCCGCAACGTTGGCCTCCAGCCATTCGAAAAAGGCCAGGTCGCCGAGCAGGCCGTACTTGACGATCTCGGCGTAGCCGGCGCGCATCTCGCGGTCGGGCAGGGTGGCGAGGACGGAGAGGTCGGCCAGGACCAGCCGCGGTTGATGGAAGGCGCCGACCAGGTTCTTGCCGCGCGGGGTGTCGATGGCCGTCTTGCCGCCGACCGAACTGTCGACCTGGGCCAGCAGGGTGGTCGGGATCTGCACGAAGTCGATGCCGCGCTTGTAGATCGCCGCCGCGAAGCCGGCGAGGTCGCCGACGACGCCGCCGCCGAACGCCACTATCTGGTCGCCG
>JAIXTR010000473.1 GCA_027483845.1 Caulobacteraceae bacterium
GCGGCGCCGACACCATCACCGGCGGCTCCGGCAACGACGTGGTCCTCGCCGGCGGCGGCGACGACAACATCGCCGTCAGCAGCGGTACGAACGACGTCAGCGGCGAAGCGGGCGCCGACTCGATCACCGCCGGCTCGGGCGCCGACACGATCAACGGTGGGACCGGGCGCGACCTGATGACCGGCGGCGGCGGAGCCGACCGCTTTGTCTTCGCCAGCGGCGACAGCGGCGTCAGCGGCGCGACGACCATCGACTCGATCACAGATTGGTCGACGGACGACTCCCTGGATCTGGCGGGCGTCGCGGGTTCGGGCTCCAACTATACGGAGATCGCCTCCGCCACCGACTTCGCCAACGCGCTGACGCTGGCCAACGCCCAGCTGGGTGGCACGATCTTCTACGTGGCGGTCAAAGTGGGTGCGGACGTGATCGTGTTCGGCAATGGCGGGGCCGGCGTCGCCGACGACGCCATCGTCCTGACGGGACGGTCGCTCGACGACATCGCGTTCGGCAACATCGTCTGACGGCTCGGTCATTCACAGGTTCAGGGCCGCCCTTCGGGGCGGCCCTTTGCTTTTGGGGCCGCATCGGCTCATCACAGGGCATGATCGGCCGCGCGCCCCTCCGCCCCGACCTCGCCCCATTCGCGGGTGATCGACGGTCATGACCGGCCCTCGGATTCTGTTCGTGGTGGACGCTGGCCCCGCTGTGGGCGGCGGACACGTGATGCGATCGCTCACCCTGGCGCGCGCCCTCGAGGCGCAGGGCGCGACCTGCGTCTTTGTCGGCCCACCGGCTGTCGCCGAGTTGCTGGATGCCTTCGCCCCCGAAACCCCGCGCATCCCGGCCGACAACCTCACCGCCGCCGCGGTCCGCGAGGCCTTCGACGCTATTGTCTTCGACCATTACGGGCTGTCCGAGCCTGACCATCGCGCCATGGCGCAGGGGCGGCCGGTCTTGGTGATCGACGACCTGGCCGACCGGCCCCTGGGCGGCGACATCATCCTGGACTCCGGGCCCACCCGACGCGCCGCCGACTACCTGGGCCTGACATCGGGGACCGCCCGACTCTTGCTGGGTCCGACATACGCTCCGATACGGCCGGAGTTCGCCGCGCTCCGCGAGCCCGCGCTGGCCTGGCGTGGCGAGCCGGTGCAGCGGGTTCTGGTCTCCATGGGCCTGACCGACGTCGGCGGCATCACGGCCCGTGTGGTCGAGCGGCTACGCCTGCGCGTCCACGACGTCGGCCTGGACGTCGTCCTCGGCGGACAATCCCCGAGTCTGCCCGGCCTCAGCAAGATCGCGCGGCGCGACCCGCGCCTGATGCTGCATATCGACACACCGCACATGGCCCGGCTGACCGCCGAAGCCGATATCGGCGTCGGGGCCGCGGGATCGACGACGTGGGAGCGGTGCGTGCTGGGCCTGCCGTCGCTGATGGTGGTGCTGGCCGACAACCAGCGTGGCGCGGCGCGGGCGATGGCCGAACGCGAGGCCGCCCTGGTGGTCGACGCCGCGGACACCGACTTCGAGGCCGTCTTCGACCGCCAGCTGATGCGCCTGCTGCGCGACGCAGGCCTGCGCCGCCAACTCGCCGCGGCCAGTTCGGAGGTATGCGACGGCCTGGGCGCGGGACGCACGGCCGAGGCCTTCCTTAACCTGATCGCCGCCCGCGCCGCCGGCTGATCCACGCTCTAATCGCGTGTTAACCACGGCATGGCTCCATGGATCGGTATCTCCGCGAGGGAACCGATCTTGTCCGTCCGCCACGCGCCGTCGCGCGACACGCATGCCGAGCCTGCCGCCCGCTTGGCCGTGGCGCGCCCGCGGCTGCCTGCGGCCGAGGCGATCCTTCCCTATCTCCAACGCATCGACGGCGCGCGCTGGTATTCCAACTTCGGCCCTCTGCTGACGGAGCTGGAGCAAAGGCTCGCAGACCGCTTCCCGGTCGGGACCCAGATCGTCACCGTCGCCAACGGCACCCAGGCCCTGACCCTGGCCCTGATGGCCATGGACCTGCCCGCCGGCGGCCATGTGGCCATGCCGGCCTGGACCTTCGTCGCCACGGCCCACGCCGTGCTGCAGGCGGGGCTCACCCCCTGGTTCCTCGACGTTGACCCGGAGACCTGGGCGCTCGATCCCGTCGCGGTCGCCGCGCGCCTGCCGTCCTCTGGCCGTCCAGTCGTCGCGGCCATTCCCGTCTCGCCATTCGGACGGCCGCTCGACCTCGCCGCCTGGCGTGCCTTCCGCGCGGAAACGGGTGTTCCGGTCCTCGTGGACGCCGCCGCCGGCTTCGACACCACCTCCGACGCCCGCCTGCCCACCGTCGTCAGCCTGCACGCCACCAAGGTCGCCGGCGCCGGCGAAGGCGGGTTCCTGGCCACCGACGATCACGCGTTGGCCGAGCGGATGCGGGCGCTATCCACCTTCGGCTTCAAGGGCACGCGCGACTCCATGTTCGCGGCGACCAACGCGAAGCTCTCCGAATACACCGCCGCCGTGGGCTTAGCGTCGCAGGACGGCTGGCCGGCCGACCGGCTCCGCTTTCTGCGCGCCGCCCAGATGCTGCGTATCGGACTGACAGGCCTGCCCCAGGTCCAGTTCCAAGCCGGCTGGGGCTCGGACTGGATCACCAGCGTGTGCAGCGTCACACTGCCGCAGGGGTCCGCAGATTCCGTCGAAGCGAGCCTGGCCGCACAGGGCGTGGACACTCGGCGCTGGTGGGGCCTGGGCTGCCATGCCAGCCCCGCCTTCGCCGACCTGCCGCGCGAGCCCCTGGACATCACGGACCGCCTCGCGGGATGCGTGATCGGCCTGCCGTTTTCCATCGATCTCACTCGCGCCGAGATCAGCCGCATCGCGGCGGCCCTGCGCCAGGCGCTGACGGAGCTCTAGCCGGGTCGGACGTCTCGCGTCGGCGCGTCTGTTGGCATGGTTAACCGCTCCTCAATCGGGCGGCCGGATAGTCACCGAACACGATTCGGAGAGACGGATGAGCGCGCTTGCGGCCCTGGACGACCTTGGCCCCCCTGATCCGCTCGCGAAGGGCGTCGCCGCCTTCCGCGCTGGCGACCTCGCCGCCGCGATCAATCACTTCCAGGCGCGTTGCCTAGCCTCCCCCACAGATTACGAGGGACGCTACTGGCTGGCCAGTGCCGCCGCCGCCGCCGGCGCCGGCGACGAGGCGGCCGGCATTCTGGACGAGGCGCGCACCCTGCACGCCCTCGCCGTCCTCCAGGCGCTGGAGGTCGATGTCCGCCGCATCAACACCGACAAGGACTACGCCGCCAACATCGGCATGCAGCTCTATTCCCGGAGCCTGATGGCCGCGGCCAGCCACTGCCTGGGCCGGGCGCTCGACTTCGACGATCTCGATCCGAGTACGATGGTGAGCTACGGCCTGTCGCTTCAACACCAGGGGCGCATCCATGAGGCCGTCGATGTCTTCACGGCGGCGTCCGAGATGTTCGATATCCCGGCGGTCCACCAGTTCCTGCTCTATCCGCTATTCTTCGTGGACGATCGCATGGCCCGCGTCTCGGCCGAGAGCCGACGCTGGGGCGAGCTCTATGCCGCCGCGCCGCCCGGGCCGCCGCCCGTCTTCGCCAACGCGCGCACCACCGAACGCCGGTTACGCATCGGCTATGTCGGCCCCAGCTTCACCCGCAACCAGGTGGCGCCATCGACGCTGCCGGTATTCGAGGCCCACGATCCCGAAGCGGTGGAGGTGTTCCTCTACGCGTTCGACCCGACCTCCGAACGACCGCTGCCGGAGCATTGCACCGTGCGCAAAATCGGTGACCTCTCGGACGAGGACGCCGCGGACCTCATCCGCAGTGACCGCATCGACATCCTGGTCGATATCTGGGGCCACACCGCCGGCGGCCGCCTGCGGATGTTCACGCTCCGCCCGGCCCCGGTCCAGTTCGGCTGGATCAACTTCATGCAGACCACGGGCCTGACCTGCATGGACTACGCCTTGCACGCCGACTCCATGGAGGTCCCGGGAACCGAGGCCTACTTCACGGAGGAAATCTGGCGGACTGGCGAGATCATGGCGCCCTATCGGCCCGATCCCGACCGCCAGGCTCCGGCGCCGACGCCCGCGCTTAAGAACGGCTACGTCACCTTCGGCTCGTTCAACAACCCAGCCAAGCTCAACGACGACACCGTGGCCGCCTGGGCCGCGATCCTGAAGGCGCGCCCGTCCGCCCGACTGATCCTGAAGTACTACCTGTTCGCCGATCCGGTGCTGCAGCGCGTGACCCAGGCCCGGTTCGCCGCCTCCGGCGCAAACCCCGAGCAGATCGAATTCCGCGTCCACTCCGCCGGCGCCGACTATACCCGCGAATTCCAGGACATCGATCTGGCGCTCGATCCCTCGCCCGTTCCCGGCGGCACCACCACCTTGGACGCCATCGCGAACGGCGTCCCGGTCCTGGTGCTGAAGGGTGACGACTTCTATGCGCGCACGCCGCTGCCGCTGCTTCTGCCTTGCGGGCTGGGCGACCTGGTGGTCGAGACCTGGGACGCCTACGTCCAGAAGGCGCTGGACCTGACCGCCGATGTGGCCGCGCTGGACGCCCTGCGCTCCACGATTCGGCCGGCCTTCGACAGCTCACCCTACCGCGACGAAGTCGGCTTCACCCGCCACCTGGAGAACGACTACCGCCGGATGTTCCAGCGGTGGATCGACAAAACGGCCTAGGCGCGTCGCGCTAGGCCTTCAGCACGGTGTTCTTGCGGATCACCGCCGCGCCGGCGTCGTTCAGATCTTCGCGCGTCGCCGTCAGGCTGACCGGGCCGTCCAGGGTGGCGTTCACCGCCTCCATGCCCGGCGCGCGCCCCTTCCCGCGCGCGATCAGGTAACGCAGCGAGATGCGCTCATGGTCGGCGGCGTCCGGCTGGGTGCCGTGCAGCGTGCAGGCGTGCCACATGGCCGCGAAGCCCGTGTCGCCCGTCAGAATACGCTGCTGGGTGGTCGTCTCACCATGCTCCCCGTTCCGGTAAAGCCAGCTGGTCGGGGTGGTCCGGGTCAGGTCGTGCGGGAAGACCGAACCGCCCAGGCGATGACTGCCCTCCAGCAGATAGAGCGGCGCGTCGGCCTTCGTGACGGGGTGCAGGTAGATGTAAAGCGTCAGGAAGTCGGCTTCGCGGTCCTTGTAGTCGATCAGGTCCTGATGGAAGTCGATGCCGTAGAAATAGGTGATGTCCCGGTTCTGGGGCTTCACATAGGCGCCCAGGTTGTTGACCGGGTTGCCGTGGATCCGGGCCTTCAGCCAGTCCGGGATCACCCGGGCTGGCACGCCGCAGACCACCTTCTTGTTCAGGATCTCATAGTCGTGGCCCAGCAGGGCTGTGACAGCCTCGACGATGTGTGGCGCCTGCTCGACGAACGCCAGCTTGGCGTCCAGCGGCTCCAGCACGTTGCGGCCCGGCTTCGGGTTGACGCCCGTGTACTGCGGATCGGCGTCGAACTCGGCTTCCGTCAGGAACAGGCTGTCGTCGAACGCGCGCGTGGCGCGGATGTCGTCCAACAGCGACGTCGCGGCGTCAGCGTCGACCGGCGCATGGAAGACATGCGCGCCGGTCTCGATGAAGTCCGAGATCACGTCGGCGGCCAGTCCCGGGCCGGCCATTGGCTTCGCCATCATGTTCACGGGAGTCTCCGCTACCGTCATGGTTAAGCCCTGACTGAACCCGCTTCGTATTAACCCACGCTTACGACGCGGCGTTTCCCGGCCCTATGCGACCTTTGGGACCGCCTGGACGCCCTCGTAGACGAAGGCTGGATCGTCCATGTCGATCAGCGGCAGCTCGTCCTTCTCGCGCCAGTAGTCCTGGCTGTGCTGCCACTCCGGCTTGTCGCCGCGGCGGGGCAGCAGGTGCATGCCGCGCATCAGATAGCCGGGGTTGAAGTTCTCCGGATCGATCCAGGTGGACAGCGGCATGTCACGATCCTCGGGCCGCAGCGCCACGGTGACCTTCTGCGCGCCCTTGCTGCGCATCTGGTTCAACAGTCGGCAGACGAAGTCGGCGACGAGGTCCGCCCGCAGGGTCCAGCTGGCCCGGAAGTAGCCGAACACCCAGACCATGTTGGGCACGCCGGTGAACATCATGCCGCGGTAGGTGACCGTCTTGGCGAAATCCAGCGGCTGGCCATCGATCACGAACTCGATGTCGCCCAGCACATTCAGGTTGAAGCCGGTGGCGGTGATCACCACGTCGGCCTCCAGCGTCTCACCCGACTTGAGCCGGATGCCGCCCTCGACGAAGCGGTCGATCTCGTCGGTGACGACGGACGCCTTGCCATCGGCCACGGCGCGGAAGATGTCGCCCTCGGGCACGAAGGCGATCCGCTGGCGCCAGGGGCGATAGCTGGGCGTGAAGTGCTTTGCGGTCACCTCAGGGCCGACCAGCGCGGAGACGCCGGCCAGCAGCTCGGCCCTCACCGCCTCCGGCTCCTCGATGGAGCGACGCGTGAAGAGATCCTGATTGTAGAGCTGCTGGCGGCGCACGATCTCATGGATCCACGCCTCGTCGACTTTCAGGGTCCTGAGGGTGTCGGCGATGTCGATCGCGTTGCGGCCCGGGATGAAATAGGTCGGCGAGCGCTGCAGCAGGGTCACGTGGCCGCAGTCGTCGGCGATGTTCGGCAACAGGGTCGCCGCCGTGGCGCCCGAGCCGATGATCACCACCTTCTTGTCCTTGAGCGACAGGTCGTCCGGCCAGGTCTGCGGGTGGACGATCTGGCCCGTGAAGCTGTCCATGCCCTCCCATTCGGGCGTGTAGCCTTCGGACTGGCGATAGTAGCCCTGGCACATCCAGAGGAAGTTGGCGGTGAAGCGAAGCGCCTCGCCCGTGTCCAGCCGGACCGCCTCGATGGTCCAGAGGTTGTCGGCGCTGGACCAGGTCGCGCGTTCGATCCGGTGGCGATAGCGGATGTGTCGGGCCAGATCGTTCTCGTCGATCACCTCGCCCATGTACGACAGGATCTCGGCGGCCGTGGCGATGGGCGGACCCACCCAGGGCTTGAACCGATAGCCGAAGGTGTAGAGGTCGCTGTCGGAGCGGATGCCCGGGTACTTGTGGGTGAGCCAGGTGCCGCCGAAGCTCTCCAGCGACTCCAGCACCACAAAGCTACGGTCGGGGCTCTGCTGGCGAAGATGATAGGCGGCGCCGACGCCGGAGATGCCGGCCCCCACCACCAGGACGTCGAAATGCTCGACCTTCGCCGTGTTGGCGACGCTCATGCGATCCTCCCGCTTATCTGTTCTTGAGGGACCTTCCGGCGCGCGGCCGTACGCTCCCTTGATTTGGATCAAGCTAACTGAACGTTGATAACAAAGGGAATGGAAAAACGTCGCCCGACGGCTAGGCGAGCATGTCCCAGGACAGCGGCTCGCCACGCTTGAGGTCACGCACCGCGGCCCGACCCAAAACCGCATCCAGGTGCGTGGGCGCCAGGCCGTTTCCGGGGCGGATCGAGCGGACGTTGGCTCGTGTCAGTGGCTCCCCGGCCTTGACGTCGGCGGCCACGTAGAGCGAGCGGCGGAACTGGAGATTGCCCCGTTCCGAGCCCAGCACGTCGTAGTGCGCCCGGCCGAGGGCGGTCCAGGCGGCCCGGGTGTCGTTCAACAGCGCCTTGAATTCGGCGGGCTCCAGGCTGAAATCGGCGTCCGGTCCGCCGTCGGCGCGGGCCAGGGTGAAGTGCTTCTCGATGATCGAGGCGCCCATCGCCACCGCCGCCACGGAGGCGGCCGTCCCCATGGTGTGGTCCGAAAGCCCAATGGGGCAGCCGAAACGTGCCGCCATGTCGGCGACCGTCCGGACATTGGCGTCGGCGAAGGTCGCCGGATAACTGGAGACGCAGTGCAGCAGCGCCACGCCGGGCGCCCCAGCCTCCAGCGCCGCGTCCCGCGCGGCCTGCATCTCAGCCAGGTTGGCCATGCCGGTCGAAATGATGAGGGGTTTGCCCCTGGCGGCCGCGTAGCGGATCAGCGGCAGGTCCACGGCCTCGAACGAGGCGATCTTGAACGCCGGCGCGTCGAGGTCGGCCAGCAGATCCACGGCCGTCTCGTCGAAGGGGCTGGAGAACATCGTCACCCCCCGCCGGCGCGCGCGCTCGAACAGCGCCGGGTGCCAGTCGTAGGGGGTGTAGGCCTCCTGGTAGAGCTCGTAGAGGCTGCGGCCGTCCCA